>NZ_JAZDQV010000004.1:0-247726 GCF_036324225.1 Altererythrobacter litoralis | reverse complement strand
ACGTTGCCACTGATCGGCGCAACCGCATCCTCAGCTACATCAATGTTCGACTGATCAGTCGCCGTCGGAACATCGTCGACAATCGTTACGACGATCGTGCCCGAACCGATCAGGTTGTTGGCCTGGTCGTAAACCTCATAGCCAAAGCTTTCCTGATCGTTGATTGGATTGTTACCATTGTCGCCTCCCTGGTCAGGAGTGATGCTGTCGCCATCAATAGGCGAAGTCAGTTCGTAACTGTAGCTACCATCAGCATTGAGTGTCAGCGTACCGTAGTTGCCATTCGCCGGATCGGTCAGCTGATAAACAAACGGACCGGTAGCGTTGGTTACGGTTATCTGGCCGGTGGTGAAGAACTCGCTGTCTGAAGCCGCATCGGTGCCCAAGCCGTCGAGACCCGCTTCATACACAATCGCGTTATTGTCACTTACATTGCCCGCGACATTGTCGATGTCGATCACGAGGTCGGCTGAGCTCTGATCGCCATCACCATCTTCAATGGTGTATGTGAAGGTCAGTTGCGTATCGACATTGATCGTGTTCGCGTCGGAGGTGAATGTATAGTCGCCATTCGCCTCAATCACTAGAGTACCGATGCTGGTCGTAAGGGTAATGGTGCCATCTGGGGCAACAGACTTGTTGTCCAGTGTTACTCCAGCGGGCGGATTTTCAAGATCGGCATCGACAACCGGGCCGTCGGCGGCATAGCCGTCCGCGCCGGAACTGTCCGTGCCATTTCCGCCATCATCGTCGGTCACGACATTGCCGCTGACGTCTTCGCCCTCGCCAAGCGAATTGGCGTTGTCGGTCGCAGCCGGGCCATCATCTTCAAAGGTGAAGGAATCGCCGATATTGATCGTCTGCGCCGCTTCATCGCCATCGCCATCGGTGATGGTTGCAGTAAGCTTTATCAGGTCCGCAGCCATGGATTCGGCTTCGCCGAAAGCCTCTACCGGATCAGCATCATTGTCATGCTCGATCGCGCGGAACTGTTCCTGCTCGATGCTTCCCGATACGGGGTTCAGCGTCAGCGTGAACGCCACATCGCCCGAAGTTTCGAGATAGCCTTCGATCACATTCGGATCGCCGGCGCTGATGCGCAGCAGGATGGCTTCATCGGTCACTGCATCGGTCAGTCCCGACGGGGTGGCGTCACCGCCGTTGATCGACAGCGAATAGACCAGCGCATTGCTAGCTGCCTGGCCATCGGCACCGAACAGAGGTGCGAAGGCATCGGCAAAGCTGGCGCTGTCCGTGTCCGAACCGCCTTCGGTGTCGGTATCGTCAGTCACCAGAGTCGGAGCCGAACCATCGGCTTCGCCGAATTCGGGTGTATCGTCATCGACGTTGACCGTCAGCGTGCCGGTAGCAAAGTCAGTATCGCCATCGGTTACCGTGTAGGTCAGCACGAAGCTGGCATCGGTCTCTACGTCGTCGCCACTCAGATGGTGGTCGAGCGGCGCAAGCTGGGTAACAACATAGTCGCCAGTGGCCGGATCGACCTGGACGCTGAATACGTCATTGCTGCCGTCATTGGCGGTCAGCATATCGCCTGCCCATGTGTAGGTTACAGTGACGCCATTGATGTCGACCGACTGGCCGTTCATCGAAGCAAAGGTGATGCTGCCTGCGCCATCGGCACCGAACTGGTGTGCCAGCGTGCCAGTGGTGTTGGCGCTATCTGGATTAGCGTCGCCAACGCCACCTGGATTTCCGCTCAGCGCGTCATCGTCCAGAGCAACCGGCTCATTGGCGCTGGTCAGCGGTTCATCATCGACAATGTCGATCCGCAGAGTGTCCTGGCTGAAATCGTCATCCTGGTCTTCGACCCGGACCACGAAATCGTCAAACGTGGTGTCGCCGCTGGTGTTTTCCGTCAGCTCATAGCTGTAGGTGATCGAGCCAGCGCTGATTGCCGTGACAGTCAGCGTGCCATGCGCACCAAGGAAAGTCTGCCCTTCACTGGTCACTTCGACACCATCGATGAACACCGTCGCCGGGCCATCGGGCGCAGTGTAGGTGAAGGTACCGACAGTGGTTTCGCTGTTCGAAGCCGCATCTGTGCCGACATCGGCACCATTGGGCGGACCGTCCAGGCCGGCTTCATCAACCAGGGTGCCGTCTTCGCCGGCTACCGGCAGGTCAAGCGTAGTGGTGGAATCGCCAATCGTGATGATCAGCTGGGCCGAAGAAGGATCGCTGTCACCATCGACGATGGTGTAATCGAATGTATCGATCTGGCCGCCGGGCGTGCCCGGATCGCGGGTGTAGGTATAGGTGCCATCGGCTTCGATGGTCAGCTTGCCCCATTCGCCCTGGATCTCGTCACCCGCGCTGCCGCTGCCGCCTGCACCGCTATAGGTTGTGACAACCGCGCCATCGGCGCCTTCGGTGTCATTGGCCAGCACATTGCCGCCGATCGGGCCATATTCGCCCGAAGCGATCGAATTGGCATCGTCTTCAGCGGTCGGCATGTCGTCAATGATCGCAATCACGATCGACGTATTGGCGGTATCGCCATCGCTATCGGTGACGACCAGCGTGAAGGTGTCGCTGTCCGGATCGGAAAGCGTATTGTCGGTCAGCTCGTAAGTATAGGTGTAAGTGCCACTGTCTTCGGTGATGGTCAGCACGCCCTTTGACGTGGTGACGGTACCGCCCGAAGTGACATTGACTCCATTGACCACCAGCGAAGCAATTGTGTCATTGCCGGTATCGATGAAGATGCCGCCTTGAGTGAATTCGCTGTTGCTCGGCTCGTCGGAACCTTCCGGCTCGCCATCGCGCGCTGCCAGACCGGCTTCATTGACCGAATCTTCGCCCTGGGCGCGGATTTCGGGTGTCGAATCGGGAAGCAGGTTGATCGTGACGAGCGCATCGCTCGGGTCACCATCGCCATCTTCGATGCTGTAACGGAAGAAGACCTGGCCTTCTTCGCCGGGAGCGGGCGTGTAAGTGAAAGTGCCGTCGCCATTGTTGACGAGCGTACCTGCGCCTGTGAGCGTGCCTGGCACCACGGCGATGGCACTAAATTGGACAGCATCTGCGCCTTGGGTGTCGTTGACGAAAACATCGACCGTGACCGGCGCATTCTCGCTCGATTGGGTGACTTGATCGTCTTCTGCGGTAGGCACGTCGTCGACGATGCTGATGACGAGATCATCTTGAGCAATGTCACCATCGAGGTCAGTAACGACGACCTCAAACGAGACAGATGTGTTGTCGCCTACGGTATTGTCGTTGAGCGTATACGCATAAGTGATTGAGCCGTCGCCAGTTAGCGGATCGTATGTGTAGGCAGAAATGACAAGAGAGCCTGTCGCATCTGCAAAAATAGTCTGCGAAAGGCTGCCCGGATCAATTGCAACGCCCTCGATCGTGACGCTTCCAACGCCGTCAGGCGAACTAAAGGTTATCGTGTCTGAGACCGTCTCACTGTCGCCATCAAAAGCAGATCCAGGCGCCTCATCGTCACGCGTGTCCGTGGTCGATGGCAAGTGCGCTTCACGAACTTCCTGACCTTCACCAATTTCAGGACCAATCGAATCGAGAGCATTCTCGATTTCAATGGTTAGCGTGGCAGTATCGGTGCTGCCGTCCTGGTCGATGATAGTGTAAGTAAAAGTCTCACTTACTCCGCCTGGCGTATTGCCGTCGCGAACGTATGAGTAAGTGCCATCAGCGTTCAGCGTGAGAACGCCGTAGGTGCCCTGCAGACTGTCTCCCGGATTGGCGGAGCCGCCATCATTGCTAAAACCGGTTACAGCGTCGGGGCCTTGATCGCCCTCTGGATAGTTGTCGGCGCCAGGCTCGTCGTTGAGGAGAACATTACCAGTGATAGGAGCATGGCTGCCAGCAGGCACAATGCCGATGTCGTCCGCAGCGATGGGGGCATCGTCTTCGACAAGGATGCTGAGCGACGCGTTTGCGATATCTCCATCTGTGTCGATAACCGTGGCCTGGAAAAAGCCGTCAACTGTCCTGCCAACAAGATTGTCGGACAGTGTGTAGCTGAAGCCAATTTCGCCAGAAGCAAGATTAATGCTTGTGATGGTCAGGATACCATCTGGCGAGATGAATTCCTGCCCAATATTGGCGATTTCAACGCCATTTATCAGGATCGCAGAAAGCCCGTCGGGCGCTGTGAAGATGATGGTGCCGCTCGTCGTCTCGGCATCAGTTTCGTCCGCGGTGCCAGAGGGCTCAATATCACCACCAATGTCGCGCTCAGGCAGCCCGCGCTCTGCGACGGTGGCTATGGCATTCTCGACGCCTACCGGATTATCCGGCGTTACGATGACAATTTCAGGTTCACGATCAAGCGGCTGAGGGATGATTTCTTCCCGCGGCTCAACTGCCGTCGACAGGTCAGTGTAAGGCAGCAGGTCGCCAAGGTCGAAAGCGCCTTGTAGGAAAGACTCACCATCATCGAAATCGCCGCCCGAGCTGGGCAGCTGTCCGGGCTCAGCCTCAGGGTTGAGCTCCTCTCCAAGCAAAGCTGCGACAGCAAGTGGGGAAAGAACGGCCCCATCAATCACCAATTCAGGTACAATGACCGCACCGTCGGGAATGATAATGCGCGAGCCATCCTCGAGAGTGATGACAAGGTCGCGTCCCTGAACGCTGAGGTTGTCGAGCGACACGCCGGCAGGAAGAACCACCGCGCCATCGGCATTGGGCACCACGGTACGCGTGCCTGCAGCGGAGACACGGGCGGGCGTATCCTGAAAATCGTTTGAGCCTATGCCGAGGCCCTCTTCAGCCCCGCCGTCGCGCTCGAAACCACCGCGCTTGCTGCCATCGAAATCAACCATGGTAAAGACCCCTCTGCGCTGGACCGAACCGCCCGATCCAGTTCGCAAGTCCAAATCCACGAAGCAGGAGCCAACACCCCAAAAACTCCAGCAAATTCAGTGCTTGCGTCACGCTTCATTTTCCCAACCCGCTCCGAACGATTCGGAGGAGGGCTTATCTAACACTAAAGTATTACATTTAATGACCTCAGGTGCAAGTCCAGTAACCATATTTTCGCTCTCCTCCGCCGCAAGTCGACAAAAATGACGCACGGCCGAATTCTTCAAATGTAATACGTTAGTATTGTCTTGTAGTTCTTTCCTATTATTTTATACTTCTTAGGTTTAATTTTCGTTAAACCATACTCGCCCGCCCTCAAAGAAGGTTCGCAAAAAAATTTTTCCGCCAAAGTCTGGCCAGAATGAGATCTATCTTCGCTGAACTGGAGCCAAGGCGAGGCAGGAAAGCGCGCCACAAAATCGGACAAAGAAAGACTGCGCGCATGGGCATTTAATATTGATATTCAATGTTTTAAATTGCTCAGATTAAATTAGAGGCAGGGGCAATCTCCGGCGGATTGGGGATTTTCTGCGCAACCCAGAGTGTTGTATGAATTCTGCGGGCTGAGGGTTTTTCAAACGCAGGTCTCTGCATTTGCAAAACGAACTGCCCCACCTGGATCTGAGAGGTTGCGGTCGCTCCGCCGCCGAGAAATGCTTCGCGTCCAGCAGCATGACATCCATGACAAAATTTCACTTTTGCTGTTGCCGCAGTATCACAAAATGCGCCTTATGTTTTCGAGATTAACTCATTAATGATTTTTTTCTTGACCCTTTAGGGTAAATGCATGATCCTTCAAATGCTGCGGGAAATAGATAGGCCCTGTACGGCGCGGTTAAGGCGGCAGAGTCAGCAGCCTTGGTTTGGTCGGGGTCTGTTGCCCTCCCAAGTGGGGGTCTGAATTTGGACAAATTTGCGACTTAGGTAAGCGTCGTACATTTTGAATGAGGTGGACAAATGAGCATTTTAAAAAACTTTCTTCGCGATGAGGCAGGCGCGTCAGCGGCCGAATACGCTCTCATCCTTGCCATTGTTGGTGCCGCGATCGTTTTGGGCGCAATTGCTCTGGGCGGCGCGATCGGCGACGAAATGGACAGCGCCGCGGATTGTATTGATGGCACCGATACGAGTTGCCGTCCTACCACTGGCTAATTCAGCACAATATTATTCCAAGAGCCGGTCAGTGCCACCTGCGACCCGGGGCACTGACCGCCTCTTGGTTTGACTCTAGGGCCGGGAAAACAAAGATACGGGAGGCTGCATGCGAGGACGCAACATCCTTATTATTGGGCTAGCCTTATTTATCGGCCTCATCGCTGTATACCTTACGAACTCTTACTTCAGTGGCGAGCAACAGCGTCAGGCGCGCGAGGCGGAAGAGCGGCAAATGGCGCGTATTGTCGTTGCATCGCAGGACTTCCAGTTCGGCACCCCGCTTGCCTCCACCAACTTGCAGTTGGCTAATTGGCCGTCGAATTCCGTACCCCAAGGCGCGTTTCAGTCGGTTGAGGAAGCAATCCGCGGAGGCCGCGTAGCGCTGCGCCCAATCGTGATTGGCGAGCCCATCCTTGCCAGTAAGGTCAGCGGCGAAGGCGGGCGCGCGGTCCTTTCGGCGATCCTGCCGGAAGAGCTAAGGGCAGTAGCGATCCCCGTCAATCAGGTGTCGAGCGTGGGCGGTTTCGTGCGAGCCGGAGATGTCGTAGATGTGATGCTGACTAGGCAGATCCCCGGCGAAGGGGCAACAGGCCAGGACCAAATGACCTCGGTCGTGCTAGAAAACGTGCTAGTGCTTGCGATCGACCAAACCGCCGACGAGAACCAGACCAATCCACAAGTCGGCCAAACCGCCACGGTACAAACCGACATCCTCGGCGCGCAGAAACTCACCCTAGCCCGCCAAATCGGCTCGCTCAGCCTCGCCCTGCGCAATGTCGAAAACCAAGCCATAGGCGGCACGCGCACGGTTACCACCGCCGATCTAGCTGGTTCGGGTTTTTACATTCCCGCCAAGACTTCTGCGCCTGCAGATCCGCAAGCGGTTGCAGGTGCGGGCCGCAACGCGTCGGATCCTGCCCCACGCCGCACCAGCGGTCCGACTATGTCGATCGTTCGGGGTGTCGAAGCCACAACCTATGAAGTGAAGCGCAATGGGGGGATGTAAGGTCATGCGAAACAACCTCAAATTGCTTGGCGCCGCCGCCCTGGCGGCATTCACGAGCGGAGCAGCCGCCCCACTTGTACAGCCACTCATGGCGCAGGACGGGGACATGTCGATCCATGCAGGATCAGTAGAAGTCCCAGTTAATAAAAGCCAAGTGATTACTGCCGACCGCTCAATTGCGCGTGCTATGATCGGCAATGATGAAATCGCCGATATCTTCCCCATCTCAGACCGCTCGGTTTATGTACTCGGCAAGAAGCTCGGCACTACCAGCCTGACGCTATATGATCGCGCTAACAACGTGCTTGCCGTGATGGATGTTGCCGTGGGCCCCGACGTTATCGGATTGCGCGAACAACTTTCATCATTAATGCCTAGCGAAACAATCGACGCGCGTATTTCGAACGAATCAATCGTTTTGAGCGGCACGGTGTCGAGCGCGGGCGCTGCGGATCGGGCAGCACAGCTGGCCAGGGCCTATGCGGGCGACAAGGTTGTGAACCTGATGTCGCTCGGCGGAAGCCAGCAGGTAATGCTTGAAGTTCGCTTCGCCGAAGTCTCCCGCTCGGTGGGCAAGGATTTAGGCGTCCGATCAATCTTCAACTCAAACGGCGGCCGTTTCAGCGGCGCTATCGGCTCAGGAGCCAGCCTCACACCAGACGAGACAGGCGCCGGGGTTCTTGGTGTTTCAGCAGTAACCCAGTCATTCGGAGTGGTTACTCGAAGCTTCAGCGATGTTCTCGGGCTTGATATTGATGTCGCACTCGACACGCTCGAAGCAAAGGGGCTGTCCAAGACGCTCGCCGAACCTACGCTTGTTTCTCTTTCTGGCGAGCGGGCTAGCTTCCTAGCAGGCGGTGAGTTTCCGATCCCAGTTGCACAGGGAAGTGGCGGACAGAGTGGTGGCGCTACTAACGGCGGGGCCTTCACGGTCGAGTTCAAACAGTTTGGTGTAAGCTTGGGCTTCACGCCAACTGTTCTAAGCGACAATACAATTAACCTGCTTGTCGAGCCCGAAGTGAGCTCGATCGACCCGAGCGCCTCTCTCACTATTGGCGATCTTCGAATTCCGGGCCTGAAGACCCGTCGCGCGAGCACAGTGCTTGAATTACGAGACGGCGAAAGCTTCGCTATTGCGGGCCTGATCGAGAGGGACTTCGAGACTACGGTCGACCAGGTGCCATTGCTCGGCTCGATACCGATAATTGGTACCCTGTTCCGTTCTTCGAGCTTCAAGAAGGGCGAAACGGAATTGCTGATCGTCGTCACGCCGCGCCTTGTTCAGCCGATCCGGCCCGACCAAGTGCGCATGCCGACAGATCGTGTAGCCGACCCGGTGGAGGCCGATGTGCTGCTCAACGGGACAATGTACCGACCAAACACCCCGGTGCCGAACGGTGCCGCGACCTCCGACAAGGAGAGCGACTATGAAATTTAAGTCGAAGATGACCGCCGCAATAGTGCTGGCTCTCTCCCTTGGCGGCTGCGCCACAATGGCAGACCAGGAATTCTTCGGCCACCTGGATACGGGCTTCGGCGAAGCCAATCGCGCTACTTTTGCCGCAATGGTGGTCAATCCCGACCCGCAATACGACACGCCGATCCCCGCCACCAGCGCGGCCCATGCCGCCGCCGCGATCGAACGTTACCGCAGCGACAATGTGAAGAAGCCTGAGCGGGTGAGTACGACCGAAGGTGGCGGGAATAATTGAGCAGAATGGTTATGATCCATGACGACGCAGGCGAAGTATAGGAGAGCACTCTGGGACCAGAGTGGGGCTGTGGCCGCCACCTATGCGCTTACGCTCGTCGCATTAATTGCCATCCTCGGCCTTGCTTTCGACTATGCGCGCATGGTCAACATGGACACGGAGCTGCAGAACGCCGCTGACCAAGCGGCGCTGGCAGCCGCCAGCCAGCTAGATGGCAGTTCACGATCAATCGAGCGCGCGATCGCCGCGGCACAGGGAGGGCTTGTCTCCAACTCGACCCTCATCTCGAATGATGGCGAAGGACGAACAATCGACGTTACCAACTCTTCGCAAGTCGTCTTTTACATAAGCCGGGTTGATGCCGAAGCAGGAACCAACTCCTTTACCGACACCTCCCGCTTTGCAGAAGCTAGGTTCGTCGAAGTCACGGTCGATATGCGTGAAGTTGACTATGCGTTTACGCCAATTGTTGGCCTACTCCGCGCACAGATGTCGGCTTCGGCGGTGGCTGGTATAGGATCAGCGCTATGCCGCATCCCACCACTCATGATTTGCAACCCCTATGAGGCAGGTACGCCTGCAACAGAAACTGCATTTAATTTCGACGATGCCAAGGGCAAGGGAGTGCTCGCCAAGCCAGGCGGCGGCGGCCAGTGGGCCCCCGGCAACTATGGCTATATCGATATTGGGACTAATGGCGCAGTCGGCGTTCGTGAGGCCCTGGGCTGGGATGGCCCTGGTGGTGATTGTATTTCTGTAGATTCCCTCGACCCGAAATCTCCTGGCGAGATTGACACACAAACCGGAAATATCGCAAGCGGCCCGCAAGCAATAAACACTCGCTTCGATGTTTACTCGAGCCAGGGCTGTGCCAGCAACGGTGTCTGCTCACCTGCGCTCAATTCTCGCAAAGATTTGGTGAGGCCCGTTGATCTGGTTCCTGCAACAGGCAATTCCTGCAACATAGGTAACAACGGCTGGCGCGAGCCTGCAAATGCCTATCACCCAACAAGCACAAACACCCCCTACCCAGGGAATGTTAGCTCAATGGGGCACCCGCGCGACCTGTGTCACGCAGTGCAGGACGGAACTACCGGACACTGCAAGAACCAAACTTTGGGCAATGGCTCTTGGGATCGTGACACCTATTTCAAGACGCATTTCAAGAATGCGGACGGAACCGGCTGGACCAACGCACAGTGGACGACCGCGCTGGCAAGTGCGACGCTGACGACCTCGCCTAGCATTGGGCAAATTAGCCGATACGACGTTTACAAATGGGAAGAGAAAGCGTCTTCTACGCGGCTTTCGGACACACAGTGGCTCGCGTCAGGCACGCAAATGACCACGCGAAACGAGCCCGTCTGCGGGCAGAAATATGGTTTCACGCCGAAGACAGATCCACTCGACAGAAGAAGAATGACCTTAGCGGTAATTAATTGCAAATTTCATAATGTCAGCGGTAGTTCATCCGGCGTACCAGTAGCCACTTGGGTCGACGTTTTCATCGTTCAGCCATCCTACGATCGCGGTCCGGGTAACAGTTTCACGCGCAAAGACGAGATATATGCCGAGATTATCGGCCAAACCGACATATCACGCGCCGGTGCTCCGGTTGGTCCAACTATCCGGCGTGACGTGCCCTATCTGGTGAGATGATGATGCTGGCTCGCTTCATCATTTGCCAACGAGGTGCTGCGGCCGCTGAAATGGCGCTTATTCTGCCATTGGCTGTACTGATGATTTTTTCCGCACTTGAGGCGGGGCATTACTTGTACCAGGAGCACCAAGTCACAAAAGGCCTGCGCGATAGCGGCCGCTGGGCTGCGCGGCAAAGTTTCGATTTGATCAATTGCCGCGGGGGTAGTGCGAGCGCGATCCCTACCGATACGCAAACGGCCATCAAGAACCTTGCGCGAACCGGAAAACTCTCGGGCGGAACCGCACGCATTGCAGGCTGGGATAGTGCCGACATCACAATTGAAGTGGATTGTCCGCCCCCTCTTCCAGGAGAAACCGATCATACAGGCATCTATGATAGCGGCGAACCAGCCGCCCGGGTCACGATTTCGACCAATTTCAGCTACAATTCCCTGTTCGACGGTCTCGGTGTGCTGACCGACAGCGTTTCACTTAGCGGATCGCACCAGGCGACAGTGATGGGGATCTGACGATGCGCTCGCCCTTCCCCTTCCGCGAATTCATCTTCGACGAACGAGGCTTTGCCGCCGAGTTCGCGCTGGTCCTGCCGCTACTGTTACTGTTCATTCTCGGCACCATCGATGTCGGAATTTACGCTTGGCGCATCAACCAAGGCGAAAAGGCGACCCAGATCGGCGCCCGTTTTGCCGCAGTCACTGACCCTATAGCCGAAAGCCTCACTAACGCCACTTACGTCAATGCCAATGTGGGAGGCACGCTGATTACTCAGGGCGACCGCATCCCAGCTAGCGCCTTGGGCTTGCTGACTTGCAACAACTCCTCCTGCTCCTGCACGATCGCACCCTGCCCAGGAACCTCCTTCAGCAGCACCGCATTTGCGAACCTAAGCACGCGGATGAAGCAGATTATGCCAACAATTTTAGACAGCAATATCGTTGTCGAATATTCGGGCTCTGGCCTCGGGTTCGCCGGAGATCCAAATGGCCCGGAAATTGCCCCCGTAATAACCGTAAAACTGACCAACATGACGCACACGCCTATAGCATTCTCTCCCCTTGGTGCGGGTGTAGATTTGCCGGATTTCTCTTATTCAATCACCGCTGAAGATGCCCGTGGAACCACATCAAACTGAGAAGAAAAATGAGCAATATGAGCCATCTTCCTCCAACTACCGGCGATCAGGCATTTCACCTGCCCAAAGGCGTGCATGTCGTTGCGCAGGCCACCACGCTAGCTGAAATTGACGCGTTGGCCGATCACCTAACAGCAGTCGCGTGCAGCGTGGATGACCCGCTGCCGATCAACGATCTTGCCGCTGCTTCAATCGTAGTAATCGAAGTCGACCCAGCATCACGCAATTCGCTTAAGAGGATAGACCTGCTGCGTAACGATTTTCCGCATGTGCCGGTGATCGCCGGCCTCGCTGAGGTCGACATTGCCACATCTCGCCAGTTATTACGCCGCGGGGTGAGTGACATCATCGCTTTGCCATTCTCAATCGATGAATTGGTGGCTGCGATAGTCGACACAGGCAAAAAGCTCGACGAGCAAGGCGAAGCGAGGGTGGTGCTTGCCCCCTTCATCGCCGTACTCCAGACAATCGGCGGATCGGGATCGACGACCATCGCCACGCACCTTGCCGCACAGATGGCGAAAGATATGGGCGAAGGCCGTCGCGCTTGCGTTATTGATCTCGATCTCCAGTCGGGTGACGTCGCCTCTTATCTTGGGGGCACGCCGCGTATGACACTGGAGGACCTTCTCGAAGCAGGCGATCGGCTTGACGAAGAGCTAGTGCTTTCGGTTGCCATACAAACCCATGAGATGGTCGATGTGATTGCACCACCGACCGAAATTGTTCCAATCGAGTCCATCGATTTCGAAAAACTCGCGCGAGTAATCAATATTATTCGCCGGAATTATGACATTGTCTTTGTTGACCTGCCAGGATCCTTCACCAATTGGTCTTTGTCGACGGTTTTTGCCGCCAACCTAACAATTGTTGTCGGTACCCTCACCATTCCAAGCCTGCGCCACGCAAAGCGCCAAATCGACTTTCTGATCTCCATGGGCAAACCTCGAGACTCAATCCAATTTGTTCTGAACAAGGTAGAGAGGGGCCTTTTCAAGGCAATCGATACGGGTGATGCCGCAGAAGCGATCAAGCACCCGGTTCTTGCAACGGTGAGCGAGGAAGCTGCATCTCTGAGCGAGGCGCAGGACCAGGGAAAGCTGGTCTATTCGGTCAGTAAGCGAGGCCGGTTTAACAAGGACATTGTTCAGCTCGCTAACCTGGTCGCGGGCCACTTAAAAGAGGCGCCTTAAGATGTGGAAGATCAAGCAGGCAGGCAAGGATGGCCAATCGGAGATGGCAGTAAAGGCGCCAGTTACTGTTGTCGACGCACGATCCGAACCAGCTGCTTTGCCACGCCCGGCAGTTTCGGGGCGTCAGTCAGATTTGTTACGTGTGCGTATGGCGATCCATCAAAGTCTGTTGGATCGTATGAACTTGTCAATGCTCGACAAACTGTCCGAAGAGCAGATCAAGTTGGAAATCTCGCAAATCCTGCCCGAATTGCTTGCTTCGTTTAACCAGCCCCTTAACCGAGATGAGCGCGCTCTCTTAATCGATGAAGTCATGCACGAGTTGCTTGGCCTTGGACCTCTCGAGCCCCTGCTTAAAGACGAGAGCATAACCGACATTCTGGTCAACGGGTCTGAAGTGGTGTTTGTCGAGCGAGGGGGGGTGCTAGAGAAGGTAAGCACCCGCTTCCAAGATGAAAAGCATCTGATGCGTATAATCCAAAGGATCGTGAGCGGTGTCGGTCGCCGCATCGACGAAAGCTCGCCATTCGTAGACGCTCGTCTCAAGGATGGGAGCCGCGTCAACGCAGTAATTCCGCCACTCGCACTTGACGGGTCTTTGCTCTCAATTCGCAAATTCGCCAAAAAACCGATCAGCATGCAAAAATTGGTCGAGTTTGGATCAGTCCCTCAGGCAATGTCGGATGTGCTCCGCGTCATCGTACAGACGCGACGCAACGTGCTGATTTCAGGTGGGACGGGGTCAGGTAAGACCACATTACTTAATGCGTTGTCTTCCTTCATCGATGAACGTGAAAGAATTGTTACCATCGAAGACTCAGCTGAACTACAACTGCAACAAGAACATGTGGCCCGGCTTGAAACGCGCCCTCCGAATATCGAAGGGCGCGGCGAAGTGAGCCAGCGAGACTTAGTAAAGAACGCTTTGCGCATGCGTCCAGAACGCATCATCATAGGCGAAGTACGCGCCGGAGAAGCGTTCGACATGCTGCAGGCCATGAATACGGGCCACGATGGCTCGATGACCACAGTCCACGCGAACAATCCACGGGATGCCTTGAGCCGCGTCGAGCAAATGGTTCTGATGAGCGGGATCGACATGCCACAAAGGGCAGCACGCGCCCAAATCGCTTCAGCGATCAACGTAGTCGTGCAGGCCACCAGATTAAGTGACGGTCGCCGCAAGGTCACTAGCCTCTCGGAAGTTACCGGGATGGAAGGTGACACAATAACGATGCAGGAGATCTTTCGTTTCAAAAAGGAGGGTATGGACGATCAACAGAATGTAATCGGCCATTTCGAGGCGACCGGCATCAGACCAAGATTTCTCATGGAAGCAGAGGCACAGGGCATAAAAATGCCGGCCGAGCTATTCCGTCCAGAATTGAAGATTGGCTGACCAATGACCGTAGAGCTCATCCGCATCGTCATCCTGCTGCTAATCTTCGCGGCGGTTTTCATTTTAACCCAGGCTGTCGCAAACAGCGCCAGCCGCGGCCGCAGTCACCGCCGAGCGATAAATAAACGCCTCAAGATGATCAGCGCAGGTCAGGACCGCGAGGATATTATTGGGAAACTAATGAAGAATAGGCCGCAGGGAACGCCAAATCTTCCAGATTTTGTTAATAATCTCACGATAAATCTTCAGCGTATCTTATTTATTTCAGGATCTTCGCTGACAATCGCGCAAGCATCCTTGCTCATGACGATCGGCCTAGTCGCGGTGTTCCTGCTTGCGATGCTCGGCCTTGCGCTAACGGGTTTCCAGATCTCGCTCGGAAGCATTCTGGTCTGCGGCGCGTTCAGTATCGGGCTGGCAATAGCAATGCCGATAATGGTTTACTCGAACATTGCAGCTTCTAGACGCAAGAAAATGGAGCACCAATTTCCGATCGCGCTCGATATTTTTGTCCGCGCATTGCGTTCCGGCCATCCAATCGCCGCTGCGATTGACTTGCTCACCCAGGAGATGGACGATCCGATCGGTAGCGAATTTGGACTAATCAGCGACGAGGTTTCCTATGGCGCCGAACTGATCGACGGGCTCGAAAACATGGCCCAGCGATGGGATCTCGACGACATGAAAATGTTTGTCGTTTCACTTTCAGTGCAAAGCCAGACGGGTGGGAACCTCGCTGACATCCTCGACAAAATTTCGCAGGTGATCCGCGATCGTCATCAGCTTTACCTAAAAGTACGTGCGCTTAGCTCTGAGGGCAGAATGACTGCCTGGATGTTGACCGTGTTGCCAATTTTCGCTTTCGTGATGATTTTCTTGATGTCTCCGTCATTCTATCTGGATAACGCTGAGGATCCGATGTTTATCTACGGCTTTGCGATCCTTATCGCGATGTACATAACCGGGGTCTTCATGATCCGGCGGCTTGTGGACCTGAAGGTGTAGGATGATCGAACTTGTCACCAACAACTGGGTCGTGCGGGCGTTGATCCTGCTCATGGTCTTCGGCGCGGTAGCCGCCGTGATCCTGTTCATTTCGAGTGTAACATCGCAGCGGATACGCGTTGAGCGCAAACTCTCGGCTATACTTGGTCGTGAGGGTTCGGGTTCGAGTGAAACGCTCACGCGCCAGCGTACAGATGGCGCTTGGGCCCGTATCGTGAAGCAGGTAGAAAGCGCCGGCTTGAATCTGGGCGACACGGCAGAAACCGAGATCACAAAGCAGTTGCGGGCCGCAGGCTTTATTTCACCCACAGCTCCAAGAATCTACACGCTCGTGCGGCTTATCATGCTCTTCGTACTACCAGGGATTTATGTAGGCCTGTCGCTGCTACAAGCAAAGCCGCCCTCGCTTTCAACGCTCTACTTCGGCGCCATGGCTCTTGCGGCTCTGGGCATTTATCTGCCTAACATCTTCGTTCGCGCAAAGGCGGACGGCCGGCGACGTGAAATCCTCAACGGCTTTCCTGATTGCCTCGACCTGATGCTTGTCTGCATCGAAGCGGGCCTTGGGCTAGAGGCAACGCTCGACCGCGTCGGTCGTGAAATGGTCAATACCCACCCGCTCGTCTCGAAAATGCTGATCGAAACAACCTTACTCATGCGAGCCGGCGCCAGCCGCGAAGATGCCTTACGCAAATTGGGTGAAAACGGCGGGGTCGACGAAATTCGCTCGTTTGCAACTCTTTTGATCCAGTCTGACAAGCTGGGCACCAGCCTTTCGACCACTATGCGCGTCTACTCAGCCGAAATGCGCGAGGCTCGCCGGCTAAGGGCCGAGGAGAAAGCCCACCGGCTACCGGTTCTCATTTCAATTCCACTTGTCATGTTTATGCTGCCGACGATGATTGGGGTCATCATCCTGCCGGCCATCGTTAGGATGATCCGTGAAATTGTTCCGGCCTTGTAGGGGGTAAGACCATGAGGCACACAATCCGCACAGCAAGCTGCATCGCCGCCGCGCTGGCGCTGGGGGGCTGCCAAAGCTTCATCAGTTCGCTCGGCTTCGGGCTGAAAGATTCGGCGGAGACCGAACGACGCGCCGAAATTTTCGGCGGCGACGAGCTCGAAAAGGGCAAACTCGCGCTCAAGCAAGGCAACATCACGATCGCCATCCAGCAATTCCGATTGGCCGCGCTGAACGAGCAATATGCCGCCGACGCCTTCAACGGCCTTGGCATTGCCTATGCCCAACTGGGGCGCGCCGATCTGGCCGCACGATATTTCCGCACTGCAGTAGAGCTCGGCACAGACAACCCGAAATATGCCGCCAATCTCGCGCGCTTCTACCAGTCGCCGCTCGGCAATACGCCCGCCGCGCTGGCTATGCGCGAACGCGAGGCCGAAGCGATTTTGGCGCAGGCCGAGCAGGCAGCTGCAGCCCAGGGCCTCACCGGAGTGCCCGCAGATGCCAACGTCGCGGCCAATAGCGCTGTAACTGTGATGCAACCGCATGCGGAAGTGACCCGCACCAGCCCCCGCGAATTGCACATCGCCACCGCTCAGGCGACCGCCCAACCCGTTCCTGCCGCCGAGGCGCCCGTCCAGGCAGTCGCAGCACGCGGAGGCACCGCGCAAAGCCGCATCACGCTGGTCGGCCGGGCCAACCAGCCGCAGCCTCAAGCGGAGAAGCCCAAGGGGCCGGTGCGCATCATTGTTTCGCGCGGCGGTGGACGCTGGGCCAGCCGCCCGCGTGCGGCGAGCTATCCGGTTCGCATCGCTCTCAAGCGCGACGACTAAGCCTTGGACACAGCCCTGTTATGGCCCGCAGGCTTGAGCCTCCTGCTGGTGATTGGAGCCATTACGGACATTCGTGAACGCCGCCTCGCCAATTGGCTTTCGCTTGCCCTGCTGCTATTCGGCCTCGCGTACGGCTTCAGTCTTGGCGGATTTGCAGAGATGGGCTGGCATGGCGCTCATGCTGCGATCGCACTGCTGGTCGGCATGACACTGTTCGCGCTCGGCGTGATCGGCGGCGGTGACGCGAAATTCTATGCAGGCGCGGCGGCCTATTTCCCGATATCAGCCGGGCTCGACTTGCTGCTGTGGGTCGCACTCTCGGGTGGGGGGGCCGTAATCGGCTGGTTCGGCCTGAGGATGGTATTGCGGCGCGAGAAACCCTCGCCCGAGAGCCTGCAGGCCAAGTTTCCCTATGGCGTGGCAATCGCCGCCGGTGCGCTGCTGGTCGGATGGCAGGTCGTCGGCAACGCGTGACAGCGCCCAGCGGCGCGGGCATAATGGCGGCATGAGTTCGGCAATGTCCATCAACCTCCCAGACGCATGGGCCGACCGGCTGGTCGAGCGCGCGCCGCGTCTCGCGCTGCTCGCGGTTGTGGCGATGGCCTGGGCAATGACGCTGGCCTGGCCCCCGCTTCCGTCGGGCTCGCGGACGCTGGTCGCCGGGCAGCCAAATGCCACGCCACTGGCAGACTACCCGCTGCGACTGGACCTGCCGGATACGCAGCCCGTTACGATGGAAGAGCTGATTGCAGTCGTCGGTCGGCACGAACCTATCGCGCAGGCCAGCAAGGACATATCCGCCCGCAGCGCGGGCACAGTGAAGTCAAGCTCCTCGTCTATTCGGACGAGTTTCGCCGCGGCCTTCTCGGCGTTCCTCGATCCGGCTCCAGCCGGGCGCAGCGCGAACGGCGGCACTGCGCAGCAGGCGCCCGCGACGCAAAAGCTCGGACGCAGCGAGTTGCTGTCTGTCGATTACGACCTGGCCAAGCTCAACCCGAGCCAGCCCACCGCCGCTGCCAGCGAAACGGTCGGATCCAAGGCAGCATACAATTCCGAAGACGGCAGCCTGACAGTCACCAAGCAGCTGCTGGTCGACGGCAAGAGCCGCGGCAGCGCGACGATCCGGATCGAGGAACGCGCGCGAATCCTGATCGCCACCGCTTCGGTGGCCGATGCGCTG
Organism: Altererythrobacter litoralis; assembly: GCF_036324225.1. Classification (NCBI taxonomy): domain Bacteria; kingdom Pseudomonadati; phylum Pseudomonadota; class Alphaproteobacteria; order Sphingomonadales; family Erythrobacteraceae; genus Altererythrobacter; species Altererythrobacter litoralis. The sequence goes on along the minus strand of NZ_JAZDQV010000004.1, from coordinate 229,634 downwards.
GGCCCGCAAGTCGAAAACCTGCCTCGCCGCATCTCCGGCGCAATCGCCACCCGCACCGGCTTCATCCCCTTCCACGAGCTACGCGGTGCGGGCATCGCGGTTGAATACGACCCGGTGACCGACCGGGTTTCGCTTTCCACCAACTCGTGATCCGCGTCGACGTGCAGGCAGTGACGCTGCCCTTACACCGTCCTATGCTGGTGCCGGAATGATCGAAACGCTCGACACATCGGTGCGGCTGGTCGCAGTCGGCGCCACACTGCTCCTGCTGGTGCTGCTGCTCGCCGGCGAAGTGCGCCGCCCGATAAAGGTCGCGCTTGCGGGCCTGCTGCTGGGGGCAGCTGCCTATCTCTTCAATTCGGCGGAGGGATTGCGCCCTTCGCCTGCCCTCAGGCCGCTGATCGACCTCGGCTCGGTCTTTGAGCCGTTCTGGATATGGTTGTTCGCGAGACATTGTTCGAGCGCGAACCTCCTCCCTTGCTCATATGGACGCTCGCCGCCGCCCTCATCGCTGGCTGGCTTTCCGGCCATTAACTGCCCGACAGCCACCCTGCCGGTTTCTACCTGATCCACGCCATCGGCCTGGCGCTGGTGGCCGATTTGTTCCGTGTAGCGCTGGCTGGCCGCGATGACGACCTCGTCGAGCGCCGCCGCCCCATTCGCCTCTGGCTGCCGATCCTCGTCGCGGCGCAATCGGGCGGTATCCTGCTCTATGAGGTCATGGCAGGGACTTCGGCGGCACCGCCGACGGTGCAACTGGTCAATGCGTCGCTGATACTGGCGATCGTGCTGTTCGCAGGCTTGGCGCTGTTGCGCACCGACCCCGACCTGCTGGTCGAGACCGAGACCGGCCGCAGCCACACCACGGACCGCGCCGCGCTGTCTCCCAGCGAACAGGTCCTGCACGACAAGCTGCGCGAAAGCATGGATGCGGGATATTATCGCACGCCGGGCCTGACCATCACCGGATTGGCCGAACATCTCGGCGTGCCCGAACATCGCCTGCGCGCGCTGGTCAACCAGCGGCTGGGGCATCGCAATTTTTCCGCTTTCCTCAATCGCCACCGGATCGGCGAAGCCTGCGCAATCCTGGCGGATCGCGACCGCCTCGACCTGCCGGTGCTGACGATTGCGATGGATCTCGGCTACAATTCGCTGGCGACCTTCAACCGCGCCTTCCGCACGGAAACCGGAACGACTCCAACCGATTACCGGCGTGAGCGGCTGGGCGGCACGACCGGTCAAAACTGAAAAAGCGCGGGCAATCCCGAAAACGACCGGCATTTTCCGGAAGCGCGGAGCCTTCCGCGCGGCCTTTCGCGATCTCGTGTCCGGGACATTCCTCTCAATACGAGTGACGACACATGGACAATGCCACTATCCAATACTGGATCGATCGGATCGAGACGCACTTCATCAACGTCTATACTTTCGATCTCGGCCGCTATTTGATCGCCGCCAGCCTCCTCACACTGCTGCTTTGGCTGGCCAAGAGCTGGAGCGACGCACGCCGCATCCAACGCCGCCGGGCGAAGCGCGAAGATTACATCCGCGAGATCGCCTCTTCCTTCCGCACGGTGTTCTTCTTCGCGATCACCGGCCTTTCGACCCTGCTGATGATCGAAGGCGGGATCGTAAAGATGCACCAGGTGCCCTATGGCGTGGGGCTCTTCCTCGTCCAGCTGGTCGCGATCACGTTGGCGCATGAAGCCTATTTCTACTGGATGCACCGCGCGCTGCACCATCGGCGGCTGTTCCGCGCCACGCACCTGCATCACCACAAATCGCGCACCCCAACTCCCTGGGCGACCTACAGATTCTCGATCTGGGAAGGGATTGCCGAAAGCACTTTCATCCCGCTCTACCTGTTCCTGCTCTCACTGGTCGGGATCGCCTATATCGACTTTGCGATCTTCATCTTCCTCGCGTGGATGATCATCCGCAATGTGATCGGCCATTCAGGGGTCGAGCTGCACCCGGCGGGCTGGGTCGACCGCAAATGGCTCGACTGGCTCACCACCACCACGCATCACGACCTGCACCACAGCGAAGGCAACCACAATTTCGGGCTCTATTTCACATGGTGGGACCGCTGGATGGGCACCGAACACCCGCAGTACAAGGAACGCTTCCGGGCGGTGGCCAAGCCGCTGGTGATCTCCCCTCGCCTCGCCGAAAAGCTGAGCGTGGCGGTGATGGCGCTATTCGCCAGCGCGATGACACTCTCTGCCGGGGCGGCATCGATGGGCGCGATCGGGGTTTGACGTTATCGGGCTTGTTCGTGCCATTCGCGCGCGAGCAAGCCCCAGAAATACTCCTCGCACCACCCTTCATGGGTATGCACGCTTTCAAGGTAATGCCCTTCAAGACGGAAGCCGAGTTTCTCAAGCACCCGATTGGAAGCGATATTGCGCGGATCGGTGCTGGCGAAGACGCGGTGATGCCCTTCCACTTCGAACAGCTGCTTTAGCAGGCGGCGCGCATGCATTCCTCGGCGATCCGTTCGCCCTGCAGGTGAATCACGGTAGTTTAGCCCACTTCCGCGATCCGCTCTCCGCGCGGCATGGCGACCACCCGTGCCGCCACTTCGCCGCTTTCGCGGTCGATCGCGCTCCAGCTCCTGCCGTCCCATTCGGTATCGCACAGCCAGTCGGCAAGCGTTTCCGGATCTGTGAAGGCTGGATCGAGCAGGTATCGGCACTGCTCCGGGTCCGACATGGTCGGAAACAGCGCCGGCGTGTCTTCGCGCACAACCGGGCGCAGGATGAAACGCTCGCTCTCGAGCGTCGAGGTAGCTAGTCTTGTTGTCATTATGCGGTCAGATGAGCGACAAGCGCCTTCACTTTCTTCTGGCGCCACTGCGGCAGCGGCGCGACCAACCAATAGCCGCGCCTCGTATCTTCCGGGCCTTCGAGGATTTCGAGCTTGCCTGCGTTTACCGCTTCCTCGACCAGCGGCAATGGCAGTTCGGCCTTTCCCAGCCCGGCGATGGCAGAGCTCAGCGCCTGGCCGGGATTGCCCGTCGTCACGCAGGACTTGGCATTGTCGGGCAGGCTCGATCCTGGCCAGCTGATCCAGCTGTCCTGCCCGCCGGGCGCGGCCACGACAACGCGCTGCGCCGCAGCCAGTTCAACGCCCTCGAGTTCGCCCGGCCCGTCGATCAGCCGCACTGCAAGGTCGAGATTCGCTTCGGTAAAGTCGGCATTCTCGTCAGCCACAATGTGATACTGGATGTCGGGATTGGCCGCCTTGAAGCTCGCCAGCCGCGCGCCGAGCCATTGCGCGTAGAACTCGCGCGGCACGGCGATGGTATAGCGGTCCGAAGCCTGCCCGGCCTGCATCGCCTGCACGCTTTCCTCGAATTTGAGGAAGCCTTCGCGCAGCGCATCGAGCCCCGCGCAGCCTTCCTCGGTCAGTTCGAGCCCCTTGCTGGTGCGGCGGAACAGTACGACGCCCAGGTGATCCTCAAGCGCGCGGATCTGCTGCCCGACCGCCGCCGGCGTCACCGCCAGCTCGTCCGCGGCGCGCGTGAACGAAAGGTGCCGCGCGGCGGCATCATAGACGCGCAAGGCGTTGAGAGGCAGGTGGGTCCGCTTCATGGAACACGGGAATTAGGCGCAGAGGCCCCCGCGCTCAAGTAGCGAAGCGTAAAAGCAAAAAGAATTAGTTCGCCGTGGCGGGCGCCGCCAAGGGGAAGAAGGGGATGCGCACTTCCAGCGGCGTGCCTTCATCGCGGACGAAGGTGTAGAAGCCTTCCATCGAGCCGTGCGGCGTCGCCAGTGGGCATCCCGAGACATAGTCGTGGCTTTCGCCGGGGCGCAGCACCGGCTGTTCGCCCACCACGCCTTCGCCGTCGACATGATTGACCATGCCGCGCCCGTCGGTGATCCGCCAATGCCTTGTGCGGAGTTGCAGCGTCTCGTGGCTGCCGTTCTCGATACGGATATGGTACACCCAAAACCACTTGCCCGCATCGGGCTGCGATTGTTCGGGCAGGAAGTTGACCGCGACCCGCACGGTAACCCCTTCGGTGGTGGCAGCGTGTTGGAACAGCTCTTTCATGACAGGTCGAAGTTAGCGATTGGTTCGCGCTCGGCAAGATGCCGGACGCGGTAATCCACCTCCTTCGCATTCCGGCTTTGCTTGGGATTGCCGCGCAATGGTGTTAAGCTAAGCCATTCAGAAAAGCTGGAACAATGCCGGGTTGCCTCGCGGAACACTGACGGGAGGTCAAAAATGTTCAAGGTGATTGGCTTGCTGGCCGCCCTTCTGACCAGCACCGGGATCGGCAATTTTGCGCTTCAGAGCGAATCGGACTCGGCGGAAGCGACCCGCCTGGCGGCGCTCGATCCGACATTGCCCGGACGCAAGGGATGCAGGGGCATCGACGCGCAAGGGCAAGCGCTCGACCAGCGCCTGCAACTGGCCGCTGGCATGCCGCTGCCGCTCTCGATGCAGGCAGGCGCGCGTTCGCTCCCGCACTATTCCTCGATCCCGACTTCGGACATCACCGCCACCGGCATCAGCGGCGAAGGGCGCGCCTATTTCGACCAGGGCGTCGCCCTGCTCTACGGTTTCAACCATGCCGCCGCGGTGCGATCCTTCCGCAAGGCACGCGCCTTCGAGCCCGAATGCGCCATGTGCTGGTGGGGCGAGGCCTATGCCAACGGCCTCAACATCAATGCGGGCATGAGCGAAGAACAGAACCGCATGGCGATTTTCGCGGCAAAGCAGGCACAGCGCCTGTCTGCCGATGCCAGCGACATGGAAAAGGCGCTGATCGCAGCGCAATTAGCGCGTTTCCCCGATGACCTCGCTGCCGACCGCGCAGCGCTCGAGCGCAATTATTCGGCGATGATGATGAAAGTGGCCGAGCGTTTCCCGCAGAGCAACGACATCGCCGTTCTCGCGGCCGAATCCGCGATGAACACCACGCCATGGGATTATTGGGAACCCGGGAGCAGCCAGCCGCGCGCGCAGATCGGTCCCGCCATCGCGTTGATCGAACGGGTCATGGCCGACAATCCCAAACACCCGCAAGCCTCGCACCTCTACATCCATCTGATGGAGAACAGCCCCGATCCCAAACTGGCGGAAGCCGCCGCGGATCGCCTCGTCGCCAATGCGCCGCCCGCGCTGGGCCATCTGGTCCACATGCCCGGGCACATCTTCTACCGCATCGGGCGATATCTCGACTCGGTTGACGCCAACATCAAGGCCGCGCGCGCGGACGAAGCCTATCTTTCGGTCGCAGGCGACGACGGGCTCTATCGCTACGGATATTACCCGCACAACGTCCATTTCCTGCTCGCCTCCGCACAGATGGTAGGGGACATGCACCGGGTCGTCCACGAGACCGAACGGCTCAAGCGCATCCTCGATGTCGACATCGCGCGCCAACTGCCGTGGGTCCAGGCGATCCATGCTGCACCGCTGTTCGCGATGACCCAATATTCCTCGCCTGAAGCGGTTCTCGCGCTGACGAGCACGCCGAGCAAGCTGGGTTATGTCGAAGCCATGCGGCATTACGCGCGGGCCGTCGCCGATGCGCGCAGCGGGAATGCGGAAGGCTATGCAGCCGAAATCGCGGCGATGGAGCGGCTCAAGTCGGACCCGCAGGTCACGGCGATGGTCGATGCGGGCTTCCCCGCCCCCGATATCGTGCAATTGGCGATCCATGTCGCCAAGGGGCGCAAGGCGCATGCGGATCGAAATTTCGGCGAAGCGATCAAGCAATACCGGCTCGCGCAGGAAATCGAGAAGACAATCCCCTATAACGAGCCGCCTTATTGGTATTACCCGATCGCGCAATCGTTGGGCGCATCGCTCTATGACGCAGGCCAATATCGCGAGGCTTCGGGCGCCTTCCGCGAAGCACTGTTCAAAGCGCCCAACAATGGCTGGGCGCTCTATGGGCTGGCGCAAGCCGAGAAGAAGCTAGGCAACCGGCTAGAGGCGAAAGCGGCAGAAGCGGCGCTGGCCAAGGCCTGGGCAGGCGATCGCGACTGGCTGAGGATGGAGCGGCTCTAGCCTTTCAGCGCGCCAGTTCTTCTTCGATCTGCGCCAGTCGTTCCTTGCCGAAGAACATTTCGTCACCCACGAACATGGTGGGTATGCCGAAGGTGCCGCGATCGACTGCATTCTGGGTATTGTCGATCAGTCCCTGCTTCACCTCGTCGCTCTGCGCCCGTTCGAACAGGTCGCGTGCGTCGAAACCGGCTGCGGTCACCGCCGCGGCCACCGCTTCGGGATCGCTGGCGTCAAGGTCCTGCTCCCAGATCGCTGGTAGCATCGCTTCGACGAATTGCACGCCGCGCCCATCCTGGTCCGCCGCAAAGAGCATCCGTTGCAGCAGGACCGAGTTGAACGGGAACTTCGAATTCATGCGGAACTTGTGGAGCCCGTGCTTGGCGATGAAGCGCCGCATCTCCAGCATCGCATAGGCGTTCTTGCCCTTCACCTCCGCGTCGCGGATCATCGGCGGGGCATTGCCGGTGAGCTTGTGCATCCCGCCGAGGAATACCGGCACGACATCAAGCCCCGCGCCCAGTTCGCGCAACAGGTCGCGCAGCGGCCACCACACCAGATAGGCATTGGGGCTGACGAAATCGAAGATCAGTTCGACGCGTTTGGACATAACAGGCACGCCTCCTTCAGCAACGATGGAGCTTCGCATGACCACGGCGGCGAGAGCAAGCGGGCCTTTCCTGCCTGCCACGGTTAATTTCGCATAAACCCTGAATGGTGGGCAATTCTTAGCCCCGCATCGGGCATGTGTCGCATGGATCGAAAACCGTCAGGGAACAGGCACGATGCTTAAAATGCTCGGAAGGCTGGCAGCGAGGCTGCGCCGCGACCTTCGCGGCAGCGTCCTGATCGTGACGGCGATCGGCGCGGCAACAACTGTGGGCGCCGCCGGGCTTGGCGTGGACACGATCCAGTGGTTCCTTGCCAAGCGCCAGCTGCAACAGGCAGCAGACTCGGGCGCGCTCGCCGGCGCAATGAGCCATTACCGCGGCTTTTCGATTACCGACCCGGTCAGCAACACCGTCGATCGCAACTTTCCCGACGCTGTGACGCTCGAACGTGTCGTCTCTCCCCCGGCAGTGGGTGCCTATGCGGGTGATCCGCGCGCGGTGGAGGTGCTGATCAGCGTCAACCGCAAGCTGCCCTTCTCCAGCATCTTCATGGAGAACACGCCCGTGATCCGCACCCGCGCGGTCGCCACAGCAATGGCGGTGGGCGAGCCTTGCGTGATCGCTACCGCGACAGACGGCATCGGGATCGACGTGTTCGGTAATGCCGATGTCAATCTCGACTGCCCCGTTGCCTCGAATTCGCCCGAGGGCGTGTCGGTCGACGTGGGTGGTACTGCCTATCTCGACACCAACCTGATCATGAGCGTGGGCGGGATCGACTATGGCGCCGGGAACATCCCGAGCACGACGGCTGTCGTGTCCTACGGCCTGCCGGTGGACGATCCGCTCGCCTCGCGCGGGCTGACGACGCCCACTACGCCCGCAGGCTGCACCTTCAACAGTTACAGCGTGACCCCCAGCCAGAATGTCACCATGACGCCCGGGCGCTATTGCAACGGTGCAAGGCTTCAAGGCACCGTCACCATGTCGCCGGGCGTCTACATCATGGATCGCGGCGAATTCAGGGTGAACTCGACCGCGCGGGTGACCGGCCATGGCGTGACGATCATCCTGACCGGCAACACGTCGAGCAACGTGGCGACGCTGAACATCAACGGTAGCGCCTATCTCGACCTGCGCGCACCGACCTCGGCCGAAAACGCGACCTGGGCCGGAATCCTGTTCTTCCAGGACCCGATTGGCGACGAGCCGGCGCATATCATCAACGGTGGCGCCGATGTCGATCTTGAGGGCATCATTTACATGCCGACCGGCAACCTCACCTATAACGGCGGCGCGACGCAAGATGCGCAATGCCTGCTGATCGTCACCGAACGAGTGAACTTCGGCGGGACCAACCGGATCGACAATAATTGCAACGACGAGATCGATGCAAACCTCGGCACGGCCCGCGTAATCCGGGTGGTAGAGTGATGGCTATGCTTGGCCAGATGATCCGTATCACCCGCAAGCTGCGCCGCGACAGCCGCGGCTTCGGCGCGATGGAACTGGCGCTTTCGCTGCCCTTCGTGCTGTTCCTGTGCCTGGGCATGATCGAGGCGTTCGGCTTGGTCGCAACCAAGATCGACTATGAGCGCGCGGCCCAGCGGACGACTGACTATGCCTTTGCGAAGCGCCCCAACACTGCCGACGGCACCTATCTGGTGACGGTCGCCAGGGCTGCTGCAAGCGTGCCCGCCGAAAGCGTCGCCGTGCAAATCTTCCTCGAATGCGATGGTACGCGCCAATCGGACTTCAATTCCAACTGTATGGCCGGTGAGGTGCCCGCGCGCTTTGTAAGCGTCGAGATCCGCCAGGCGCAGGCGACGCGTTTCGATTGGGCGGCGCTGGCCGGAATTTTCGGAGTACGCGGTTTCGCCAGTTCGATCGTTGTTACCGGGGACAGCCTAGTGAGGATCCAATGACCTACTTGCGCCGCATCCTGCGCTCTTCGAGCGCCTCGTCGACAGTCGACTTCGGTTTTGCACTTCCCGTGCTGGTCACGATCATGCTTGGCACCTTGCAACTGGGCCAATATTTCCAGGTGTCTGGCACGCTGCGCCATGCGCTGGGCGAAGGCATTCGCTACGCCAAGGTCTATCCCACCGCGACCCAGGCGCAGGTGACGGACGAAATCAGGGACTCGATGCCTGCCGTCGATCAGGGAAAGATCAGCGCTGTGGTGTTCGTGCGCGGCACTTCAGGCGGGATCGACTGGGCTGCAGCCGCGATCCGCTATCGGCTCGAGCCGTTCATCCCGTTCATCCCGGTTCCGCCGATCACGATCCAGGAAACCAGCGTAGCCTATATTCCCGCTGGCGTCTGAGCTCGCTTCGACCGGCGCTGCCGGTGGGAGAAGCTAGAATCCTGCCGATCTGAGCGCCTGGTCGAGATCCTCGATCAAATCTTGTGGGTCTTCCAGGCCAATATTGATCCGCAGCAGCCCCTCGGTCACGCCCATTTCCGCGCGCGCCTCCTCGCTCATCCCTGCATGGGTGGTGGACGCCGGGTGGCACATCAGGCTGCGAGAATCGCCGATATTGTTCGAGATATCGACCAATTCCAGCGCGTCGAGGATCGCAAAGGCCTTCGCGCGGCTACCCACATCGAAAGCGAAGATCGAGCCTGTCGCGTCCATCTGTTTGAGCGCCAATTCATGGCGCGGATGGCTCGGCAGGCCCGGATGGAGGATGCGGGGAACGCGCGGCTCGATAAAGCGCCCCAATTCGAGCGCGTTCTCGCTTTGCTTGTGCGCCCGCAGGCTCAGCGTTTCGAGCCCCTTGTGCACTACCCATGCATTGAAGGGCGAAATGTTCGGGCCGGTATTGCGCTGGAACGGCAGCAGCACATCGTTGATGAACTCCGCGCTGCCGCAAACGGCACCGGCAAGCACCCTGCCCTGCCCGTCCATCAGCTTGGTGGCGGAATAGGCCACCACGTCCGCACCGAATTCGAGCGGGCGCTGAAGCGCGCTGGTGGCGAAGGCGTTGTCGACAACCGTGGTGATGCCATGCGCGCGGGCGAGGCCGCAGACGAACGCAAGATCGACCACGTCGAGCGTCGGGTTGGCGGGCGTTTCGAAGAAGAAGACCTTGGTGTTGAGGCGGATCGCGGCTTCCCATGCGGCGTTTTCAGTGCTGTCGATCACGCTCACTTCGATGCCGAAGCGCGGGCAAAGGTGGTCGAGCAGCCAGCGGCACGAACCGAATGCAGCGCGCGCGCCGACGACATGGTCGCCGGCCGATAGTTGGCACAACAGTGCTGCGGTCATCGCAGCCATGCCGCTGGCCTGGGCGCGGCAGGCCTCTGCGCCTTCCAGCAGAGCGATGCGTTCTTCCAGCATGGCGACGGTGGGGTTCTGCAGGCGCGAATAGGTCATCCCTTCGGCCTCACCCGCAAAGCGGTCTGCCACCGTTTGCGCATCGTCGTAAGTATAGCCCGAGCTGAGGAACAGCGCCTCGCTCGTCTCGCCATGTTCGCTGCGCCAGGTGCCGCCACGCACCGCGCGGGTGGCGGGGCGCCATTTTCGGGTCACGGCCCGATCCATGCCGGTGGTTTTCTTCATGACTGGCGGGTTAGTCGCCGCAGCCACCATCGCGCAATAGAAAAGCGGGGCAGGCAGCCCCTCCTTGCAGGCGCCAATGCAAGTCGGTAATCGCTGGATTGATGAGCCAGGCTCCTGAACAGCCCCGCGACCCGCTCGGCCTGACCATACTTGTCGCCGTGACTTTCGCCGCGCTCTGCTCGATCCGGCTAACGACGCTCGCCATGCCCTATTTCGACGAGGTGCATTACCTCCCAGCTGCGCGCGAAATGCTGGCCGGCGGCGAATACATCAACCGCGAACACCCGCTGCTGGGCAAGGCGATCCTTGCAGCTGGCATTGCGCTGTTCGGAGATACGCCGTTCGGCTGGCGCATATTCCCCTTGCTGGCTGGTGTGCTGACATTGTTCGCGAGCATGCGCGCGATGTGGCACGCCAGCCAGTCGCGCTTTGCGACCTTCGCCTTCGGCTTCCTCCTCGCCAGCGGCTTCATGCTGCTGGTGCAGGCGCGGATCGCCATGCTCGACATCTTCATGGCCTGCTTCCTTGCGCTCGCCGCATGGCAATTCACCGCCGCCATGCGCAAGCCCGAGCAGGGCCGTTCGCGCCTCGCCGCGACGGGCCTGTTCCTCGGTGCCGCTATGGCCGCCAAATGGAACGCGATCCCGCTTGCCATGCTGCCGGGCATCGCCTTTTTCTTCGCGCGGCTATCGGCAGGACGCCGTCGCCTGTTCACCAGCCGCCGCGGTATTCCGGTGCCGGGCGTTTCGCTGCTGGAAGCGGCGCTGTGGCTCGGCGCGGTGCCGCTGGCGGCCTATGCGCTCAGCTTCTGGCCTGCATTGTTCATGCAGGAAAACCCGCTGACCGGCGGAGGTCTTTTCGCGCTCCATGGCGAAATGCTGGCACTGCAAACCCAAGTGCTCGCGCCGCACAGCTACGAGTCGAACTGGCCCGACTGGGTGCTAAATGCGCGCGCGATCTGGTATTATTACGAGGCCGTCGACGGCATCCAGCGCGGCGTGCTCCTGCTTGGTAACCCTCTCGCCATGCTCCTGGGAATTCCCGCGCTTTTCTGGTGTCTTGCCAGCGGTATTTCAGAGAGAAACTGGGCTCGGACCGGCATGGTGGCGGGCTATCTCGCCAGCCTTGGCCTGTGGTTCGTCGCTGAGAAATCGGTGCAGTTCTACTACCATTATTTCGTGCCGCATTTCTTCCTGCTGGGGGCACTCGCGCTAGCGCTCGACGCGCTCTGGCAAGCCGGGAACCGGCGCGTTCCGATGCTGGTGCTGGGGAGCAGCCTGGCCATCTTCGCGTGGTTCTATCCGATCCTCACCGCAGCAAGGCTGGCAAGCCCGCAAAGCTTCCTCGACTACGCTTGGCTCAATGGATGGCGTTAATACCGGCCCCAGACGAAGCGGCTCGATAGCGCATAGTTCCAGACCGAACCGACCAATATCCCCGCCAGCGCCGCGAGGAACCACACCAGCCCCTGCATCTGCAGCAATGTCGCCACCGCCACATTGGCAAAACCGCCCACCGCACAGGTAAGGCAGAAGCCGACCCACCCCTTGAAAAGCGCAGCCCCGCCCTTAAGCCGCTGGTCGCGATAGGTCAGCCAGTTGTTGAGAAAGAAGTTGAAGCTTATCGCGCTGAGCACGGCGAGCGCCTGCCCGACGGCAAAACCCTTGCCGAAGGCAAACAGCAAAAGGCTCAGGACGGCCATATGCACCAATACGCCCAGCGCACCCACAGTGCCGAACAGCGCGAAGCGGGTGGGAATCACCTTGCCGAACACCTTGTCATACATCCCGGCGAGGAAATCGAAGGCGATGGCGCGGTCGAGCTTGCTTTCGCCTTCGCGCCGCGCCGCGAAGTATAGCGGGAACTCCCGCACCTGCAGCGGGCGATCCGAACTCGCCAGCAGGTCGAGCAATATCTTGAAGCCGATGCCTGACAGGCGCGGCACCAGCGCGCGCGCCAGATCGCTCGAAAGCAGGAAATATCCGCTCATCGGATCGCTCAGTTCGACGCCGGTAAGCTTGCGCGCCAAAGCATTGGCGGCCTGGGACAACCGCTCGCGTTCGGGATTGTCCCAGCTGGCAGTGCTGGCACCGTCTGCAAATCGCGAAGCAACCGCAACGTCGGCTTCGCCTGCACGCACGGACGCCAGCATCTGCGGCAACAGCGCCGGATCGTGCTGGTGGTCGGCGTCCATCACCGCGACATAGGTCGCGGCGGTCGCACAAAAGCCCTCGATCGCTGCACTGGCGAGTCCCTTGCGCCCGATCCGCTGGATCACGCGGACGCGCAGGTCCTGCCGCGCGAGCGCGCGCGCTTCGTCGGCCGTGCCATCGGCGGAATTGTCATCGACGACGAGCACTTCCCAACCGGTGTCGCCCAGCGCCGCGGCCACGCGTTCGATCAGCGGAGCAAGATTGCCGCGCTCGTTCAGAGTGGGCAGGATGATCGCGAGTTCGAGTTGTCCCGCGCGCGTCACGTCAAAGCCGCTCGCAGACGGCCTCGCCGATCGCCGCGCAGCCGAGCGTGCCGCCCAAGTCCCCGCCGCGCACGCCGTCCTTCAGCGCGCTGGCGACAGCATTCTCGATCCGTGCCGCTTCGGCTTCGAGCCCGAAGCTGTGGCGCAGCATCATCGCAGCCGAAAGGATCGTCGCCATCGGATTGGCCTTGCCCTGCCCGGCAATATCGGGCGCGCTACCGTGGATCGGCTCGTACAGCCCGAAGGTTCCGTAATCGGTCTGCCTTTCGCCGAGCGAAGCGCTGGCGAGCAGCCCGATCGAGCCGACGCACATGCTTGCCTGGTCAGACAGGATGTCGCCGAAAAGATTGCCGGTCAGCACCACGTCGAATGCCCCGGGCGCCTTCACCAGCTGCATCGCGGCATTGTCGACATACATGTGCTCAAGCGCGACATCGGGATATTCGGCAGCGACTTCCTCGACCACTTCGCGCCAGAGGCGGCTGGTCTCGAGCACATTAGCCTTGTCGACACTGGTGACGCGATTGCCACGCGTCTGCGCGGTGCGGAAGGCGACATGCGCGATCCGGCGCACTTCGTCCTCGGCATAGGCCATGCGATCCCAGCCCTCGCGCCGCCCGTCGGGCAGCACATGGCGCGCCTTGTCGCCAAAATAGACGTCGCCGGTCAGCTCACGCACGATCACCAGATCGATCTCGCGCGCGATCTCGGGGCGCAGCGCGCTCAGTTCCTCAAGCCCGTCAAAGCCCTTTGCCGGGCGAAGGTTGGCAAACAGGTCCAGTTCCTTGCGCAACCCCAGCACCGCCTGTTCGGGGCGCAAGTGCCGGTCCAGATTGTCGCAAGCGGGATCGCCCACCGCGCCGAACAGAACCGCATCGGCTTCGCGCGCCATCGCCAGGGTCTCGGGCGGAAGCGGGTGGCCGTGCTTGCGGTATCCCGCCGCGCCGACATCGCCTTCGAGCAGCGTCAGCCCCGGCAATTGCAGCGCATCGAGCACGCGCAGCGCCTCTTGCGTCACTTCGGGGCCGATCCCGTCACCGGGCAGGACTGCAATCTTCATCGGGGCGCCTTCATGTCAGCATCCGCGCAAGCCGTTCGCGCAGCAGGTGCCGGGCCGCCATAACATCGCCGCGCCGGTCGGCAAGCAGGTAGCGCGCAAGAGGTCCTTCCAGCCGGTCAAACGCAGCTAACAGCCCGGCGAGCTCGTCTCCCGTCTCGGGCCGTTCGCCGCCATAGCCGAGCTCGCGCAGCAGCAGCGTCTCATAGGCGATCATCGCCGGCAGCCAGCCGCGCGCCGAAGGGGCCTGGCACACCGCCGAAAGCAGGGCGTCGAGCGCCGAGAACAGCGAAGGATATGGGTTGCGTTCAGGCAGAGCGGTGGCGGTGAGCGCGCAGGCCCAGCCGATCGCCGCCGCCGGAAGCGGCTCGGTCAGCCACGGCCCGCGGCTTTCGGTGAGTTCGAGCTTGGCGAAAGGAAGCTGGCTGTCCGACTTGCTGCGCAGCTCGGCCTCGATGCGGTTTCCGGGGATCATCACCGGCCGCAGCTGCCGCCCGCGCCCGCCCGCGATATAGGCCGCAACCACGCCGAATTCCTCGGTCAGCAGCCGCGCAATCGCGGCGGTTTCGCCATGGTGGCGCGAAGCGATGAGGATGGCGGGCGCGCGCAGGTTCATTGCGCGGCCGGATTACTTGCCCGCGAGCTTGGCTTCCAGCGCTTCGATCCGCGCCTTGAGCGCGTCGTTTTCTTCGCGGGCCCTCTGCGCCATCAGCTTGACGGTGTCGAATTCCTCACGCGAGACGAAGTCCATGCCGCCGAACGCTTCTTTCAGTCGCTCGCGCGCGCTTTCGCGCGCTTCGCGCGTCATCCCGGCGAATGTGCCCGCGGCACTGTTCGCAAGCTTCACGAAATCGGCGATCATGGGGTTCTGGCTTTGCATGGCCGCTATCTGGCCCCGAAGCCCCGCGATGACAAGCGGAGAATCGGTCGCCGATAGGCGACCGCAAGCGCGACCGCGCGCCCGCAGCGCCGCGAGCTTGGCTCGCTAGGCGCGAGGAAATCGCACACCCGGATGGGTGTGCGGAGAACGAAAGCTAAAGCTGGTATCGCTGGGTCGAGGCCGAGGGCACATCCTGACCGCCATCGGGATTGAGCCGCTGGAACTCATAATTGAGCACAGTCGCGAAACCCACCCAGGCGAGATAGGGCAACAACAGCTGCGCCGCCGAGTGGCGCACGCGCCAGAAAGCCGCGATCACCAGCAGCAGGGTGAAATCGACCAGCCCCAGCACCATCAGCCCGCCTTCGATGTTCTGGTTGCCGAAGAACACCGGCGCCCACGCGAGGTTGCAGAGGAAATGCACCACGAACAGCCCGATCGCGAGGCCGCGCCCGCGTGCGCCCCAGGAGCTGCACACAAGCGCCAGGGAAAAGCCGATCATCACGTAGAGGATCGTCCACACGATCCCGAATGCGGCCGGCGGCGGATAGATCGAAGGCTTTACGAGGCTCTGGAACCACAACGTATTGGGGCTGCCCGCCTGCCCGGCGATAAAGCCCAGCAGCACCACCAACGGCACGGTGAACAGCGCCCAGCGGATCAGGCTGGCGCGCAGCTGGCTGCGTGACGCGATGACGTTCATGCTTCCCCCGTGCTGATTCGATGCCAAATCATGGCCGGGCGATACACGCTGCGCAACCGGCGGTAAAATCTCTGTGCCAGAGCGGGATGGGTTGCATCATGCGCGCGTTCAGCCGCGCCGGGCGCAAATCAGGAACTCGACATTGCCCTGCGGCCCGGTGATCGGGCTCTCGACGATCCCTTCGACCGCCCAACCTGCGCCTTCGAGCCAGTCGCGCACTTCGCCGCACACTCGCTCGTGAAGCGCCGGGTCGCGCACGACCCCGCCTTTGCCCACTTCCTCGCGCCCCACTTCGAATTGCGGCTTGATCAGCGCCACCAGCGTGCAAGGGGTTGCGGCCAGCTCCAGCGGGCGCTCGAGGACCTTTGCGAGGCTGATGAAGCTGGCGTCGCACACCACCCAATTGCACGGCCGATCGATCAGCTCCGGAGTAAGCACGCGCGCGCTGGTCTGCTCAAGCACGGTGACGCGCGGATCCTGCCGCAGCTTCCAGGCCAGCTGGTTGGTGCCGCTGTCGACCGCGAAGACATGCTCCGCCCCGCCTTGCAGCAGCACATCGGTGAAGCCGCCGGTGGAACTGCCGATGTCCATCGCCACCGCGCCCGCCGGATCGAGCCCGAAATGCTCGATCGCATGCGCCAGCTTGATTCCGCCACGGCTGACCCACGGATGGTCGCGCCCGCGCACATCCAGCGGTGTGTCCGCTGGAACCTGCTGCCCGGGCTTGGCGATCTTGGTCTCGCCGCTGAACACCAGCCCCGCCATCACCAGCGCCTGCGCGCGCGCACGGCTTTCGGCGAGCCCGCGCTCGACAAGCAACTGATCGATCCGGCGTTTTCCGCTCATGGTGCAGCCTTGGTCATGGACGCGAAAGGCGTTAGCGCGCATTGTGGCGACATGAAACCGATCTATTTCCTGATGGCTGCGGCAATCGCGGCGACGAGTGCCTTGGCGGCGGGCGTAGCGAGTGCGCAACAGCCCGCCGATGACGACGCGAACTGGCTCGACGCACCGCAAACGCCGGGCGACTGGAGCTATCGCGCCATTGCCGGCGGCACGCAGGCGACCTTTGCCGCTGGCACCGCGAGCGAGTTCATCATGCAATGCCAGTTGCAGCCGCGCGCGATCGTGCTGGCGCGGCCCGGCCATTCGGATACCGACCTGCTGGTGCGGGTGCGCACCGAAACGCAGGACCGCATCCTGCAGGCGAAGCCCTCGACAGCGGGCGCGCCGCAAGTGACGGTGCAATTGCCGGTAAGGGATTCGCTGCTCGATGCCATGGCGATCACTAAAGGCCGCTTCGCGATCGAAGTCGAAGGGATGGCGCCGCTCTATATTCCGGCCTGGGCCGAAGTAACCCGCGTGATCGAGGATTGTAGGTGAAAAAATGGCGCCTCACGGGCGCCACGCAACAGCGCATCATTCTGACGTGGGAAAACTTTTTTACAAGCCTTGTTTTCATGATTCGCATGACTCAAATTGTACCTCGAGGCCAGCGGCGAACGCGGTCCTCGGCCCCCGGTGAAACGGTGCGGGTCTTGGCTCAAAAGCGCGAAAGGAGGTGATCCGATGTCTCATGGTTCAGCAGAGAGGTCGGCAAGTTTCCGCGCGAGGCACTATCGGTAAGCTATTATCGCTAGAGGCTTCGTGAGCGGCACTTCCCGCCGCTGACCATGAAAGGGCGATCCTCCGACGGGCTGGATCGCCCTTTTCATATCTTGCCCTCGTCCATTGCTGGCATTACCCGCGAACTATGGACTTTACGCGCATCCTGCACCCCGCCCCCATGCCCGCCGCCGAGCGCGACGCGGCGCTCGCCAATCCCGGCTTCGGCACGCTGTTTTCCGATCACATGGTCACGATCGACTATGACGAAGCGAAAGGCGGCTGGCACAATGCCGTCGTGGGCCCGCGCGGACCGCTCAGCCTCGATCCTTCGGCAGCCGTGCTGCACTATGCGCAGGAAATCTTCGAAGGGCTGAAGGCCTACAAGCAGGTCGACGGATCGACCGCGCTGTTCCGGCCCGATGCCAATGCGCGCCGCTTCAACGCCTCGGCTGACCGGCTCGCCATGCCGCACCTGCCCGAGGAAACCTTTCTCGAATCGATCCGCCAGCTGGTTGCGGCAGACCGGGACTGGTTCCCCAGCGTCGAAGGCGGATCGCTTTACCTGCGCCCCTTCATGATCGCGACCGAGGCCTTCCTGGGCGTGCGCCCCGCCAGGCAATACAAGTTCATCGTGATCGCGAGCCCTGCAGGCAGCTATTTCAAGGGCGGCCCCAAGCCGGTCAGCATCTGGATTTCGGACTATACCCGCGCCGCGCCCGGCGGCACCGGCGCGGCCAAGTGCGGCGGCAATTATGCCGCCAGTCTCGTGCCCACAGGCGAAGCATTTGCGAGAGGCCATGACCAGGTGCTGTTCCTCGATGCGGTCGAACGCAAATGGGTCGAGGAACTGGGCGGGATGAACCTGTTCTTCGTGTTCGATGACGGGCGGGTGATCACTCCGCCGCTGACCGGCACCATCCTACCCGGCATCACGCGCGACAGCCTGATCCAGTTGCTGCGCGAGGAAGGGCTGACGGTCGAAGAAGGCATGTATTCGATCGACCAGTGGCGCGAGGACGCCGCCAGCGGCAAATTGCTCGAAACGCTTGCCTGCGGCACCGCGGCGGTCGTCACTCCGGTCGGCAAGGTCGCCGGGCCGGACGGCGAGTTCGAGATCGGCAGCGGCGGCCCGGGCCAGATCACGATGAAGATCCGCGAGAAGCTGGTCGGCATCCAGAAGGGCGAAGTTGCAGACACCCATGGCTGGGTGATGAAGCTGGGGTGAGCATGTCGGGCCAATTGCCCATCACCGTCGCCGCGCTCTACCAGTTCACCCGGTTCGACGATCCGGCTGCGCTGCGCGAGCCCCTGCTCGCGCTGTGCGAGGAGGTCGGCATCAAGGGCACGCTGCTGCTCGCCAAAGAGGGCATCAACGGCACGGTGGCGGGCAGCGAGAACGCCATCCGGCAGGTGTTGGCGCATATCCGCGCCCTGCCCGGCTGCACCAGCCTCGACGTGAAGTTTTCGCATGCCGCCGAAATGCCGTTCCACCGCATGAAAGTTCGGCTGAAGCGCGAAATCGTGACCATGGGCGAGCCCGATATCGATCCCACCTTGAGCGTCGGCCATTATGTCGACCCGCAGGACTGGAACGCGCTGATTTCTGACCCCGACACGATCGTGATCGACACGCGCAACGACTATGAGGTCGCTTGCGGCACATTTCGCGGCGCGATCGATCCGCGCACCGCCAGCTTCCGCGAATTTCCCGAATGGTTCCGCCAGCACCGTGACGATCTGCTCGAAGGCCGCAAGAAGGTCGCCATGTTCTGCACCGGCGGGATCCGCTGCGAGAAATCGACCAGCTTCCTGCGCGCCGAGGGGATCGACGAAGTCTATCACCTCAAGGGAGGCATTCTCAAATATCTCGAGCAAGTCCCTGAAGAAACGTCGCTTTGGGACGGAGAATGTTTCGTATTTGACGAGCGCGTGACGGTGAAACACGGGCTGGAAGTCGGCGCATACGGCCTGTGCCGTGCCTGCCGCCGCCCGGTCAGCGAAGCCGACCAGCAATCGCCGCACTATGTCGAAGGCGTCAGCTGCCCGCACTGCATCGACGAACGCGACGAGGAACAACGCGCCCGCTACGCCGAACGGCAGCGGCAGGAAGAGCTCGCCCGCCAGCGCGGCTTGAGCCATGTCGGGGCCGAGTTCTCGCACGAGGAATGAGCCGACACCCGGTCCTTTATTCCTTCCGCCGCTGCCCCTATGCGATGCGCGCGCGCATGGCCTTGTGGATCGCGAGCGTCAGCGTCGAGCTGCGCGAAGTGAAGCTCTCCAGCAAGCCGCCCGAATTGGTCGAAGCTTCGCCCAAAGCGACCGTGCCGGTGTTGGTTCTGCCAGATGGCACCGTTCTGGACGAAAGCATCGAGATCATGCGCTGGGCATTGGCGCAGAACGATCCCGAAAGTTGGCTGACGGGCGATGATCGAGATCTGCTCGCCACGATCGAAGAGCCGTTCAAGCACCACCTCGACCGCTACAAATATCCCACGCGTTACGAAGATTGCGATCCGGATCAGCATCGCGCAGCGGGTTACGAGATTTTGCGCGAACTTGATGCGCGGCTGGCTGACCAGCCCCAGCTATGCGGCGATACCCGCACCTTCGCCGATATTGCCAGCTTCCCGTTCGTTCGCCAGTTCGCCAATCACGATCGCGAATGGTTCGACGCGCAGCCGATCCCGCATCTTCAGGAATGGCTGGAACGCCACCTCGCCTCCGACCTTTTCGCCAACGTGATGCCCAAGTTCGCGCCCTGGAAAGCAGGCGACGAAGAGTCGATCTTCGGTCCTTAGTTGCCGGGACAAAGCGCGAGCCGATCGCGCAGCGCGTCGATCAGCCAGCTGGTCGCCGGGCCCGGGCGGGCATCGCGGCGCCAGGTCGCGCTGAGCGTGTAGGATGCGCCCGGTTTCTCGGGCAGGTCGAGTTCGACGAGCCGGCCCGCCGCAATATCCTCGCGCACAAGATGGCGCGGCATATTGCCCCAGCCGATCCCTTCCTTGAGCAGCGAGTGCTTCGCACCAAGGTCCGCCAGCCGCCAGGTCTGCGGGCTGAGAACAGAAAATTCGCGCCCTTCGGTCAAGCGCGAGCGGTCCGACAGCACCAGCTGCAGGTGATGGCGTGTATCGCCCGGAGCGATGGTGCCTGCTGCCAGCGGATGGTCGGGCGCGGCGACCGGCACCAGCTCGATCTCGCCGATCGCCTGGTGCTCCAACGCGGGATGCGCGGCCACGACTGGCCCTGCCACCGCCAGGTGCGCTTCGCCATCGAGAAGGCAGGCGGTGACTGCGCCCAGCGCCTCGATGTTGAGCCGCAGCGCTACAGTCGGGAACATGCGGCGGAATTCGCGCAGCACCGGCGCAGTGACGTCGCCCGGCACCATTACGTCGAGCACAAGCGAAACGTCGCTCTCCAGCCCGGCGTGCAGGCTGCGCGTCTTGGCCAGCATGGCGTCGGACGCTTCGGCGATTGCGCGCGCCTCCGCCAGCAGCCCCCGCCCCGCTTCGGTCAGCACCGGCTTGCGCGATCCCTCGCGCGCGAACAGCTTGACGCCCAACTGCGCTTCCATCTGCTGGATGCCATAGCTGATCGCCGAAACGGCGCGCCCCATGCGCCGCGCGGCGCCGCCGAAACTGCCTTCCTCCTCCACGCTGAGGAAGATGCGCAACTGGTCGAGGCTCGGCTCTCCAAGTTTCATTGTTCAAATTTTCCGAACATTTCGATGTGTTTTATCGCTGTTTTCAGGACAGGCAGCAAGAACTATCTCGGCTCCACAACGTTACTCCAACGAGGAGATGTCACATGATCGAACTTCGACCCTATGAAACGCTCGGCGCAGCGAACCACGGCTGGCTTGATGCGCGGCATCACTTTTCCTTTGCGGGCTATCACGATCCCGCGCGGGTCCACTGGGGCGCATTGCGTGTGTGGAACGATGACAGGATCGCTCCCAAGAGCGGTTTCCCCACTCATCCGCATAATGACATGGAAATCATCACCTATGTCCGCACCGGCGCGATCACCCACCGCGACAGCATGGGCAATGAAGGCCGCACCGAAGCGGGAGACGTTCAGGTGATGAGCGCAGGGCGCGGGGTGCAGCATTCCGAGTTCAACCTCGAGGATGAGGAAACCACGCTGTTCCAGATCTGGATCATCCCCGACGAGCGCGGCGGCAATCCCGGCTGGGGCGCACGCAAGTTTCCCAAGGGCGACCGCGCTGGTGCCTTCGTGCCGCTCGCCAGCAGCGCGTCCAACGATGACGATGCCGCGGCGGGAGCGCTGCCGATCCGTACCGACGCCCGCGTGCTCGGCGCGACGGTGAAGGCGGGTGAAAGCGTAGCCTACGTCCCGCGCGATCCCTCGCGGCACCTCTACCTCGTTCCCGCGACGGGCCGAGTGAAGGTCGAGGATGTAGAAGCCAAGGCGCGCGACGGCATCGCCATCACCCAGCAGGACAGCATTACCATCACCGCGCTCGAAGACGCCGAGCTCGTCCTGGTAGACGCGGCCTAACTACCACTACCCCTCGCCGCTCCCCTCCAACCCCTCCCCCCTCGGGAGGGAGCGGCACCCCCTTGCCAAAAAAGGAGACCACCAATGTCCACTATCCTCCACATCACCGCTTCGATCCGCAGCGGGGAATCTGTCTCGCGTGACCTGAGCAGCCGCCTGGTCCGCTCGATTGCCGAGCGCGACGGGGCCGAAGTGATCAGCCGCGACCTTTCCGCCAACGACCTGCCCTTCATCTCGGCAGAACGGTTTGGCGCGAACCTGACGCCCGCCGATGCGCGCACCCCCGAACAGCGGGAACTGGCCGCGATCGCGGACACGCTGATAGCAGAATTGCAGGCAGCCGATACGATCGTGATCGGCGTTCCGATCTACAATTTCGGCGCCCCCTCCACCCTCAAGGCATGGGCCGATCTGGTGGCGCGTGCAGGCACGACCTTCCAATACACTCCCAACGGCCCTGAAGGCCTGCTCAAGGGCAAGAAGGCCTATCTCGCCATCGCTTCGGGCGGCACACCGGTGGGCAGCGATTTCGACTTCATGACGCCTTGGCTCAAGTTCTTCCTCGGTTTCCTCGGCATCGAAGTGGTCGCGCATGTCGCGGCTGACGGAATCATGGGTGAAGGCGGCGAGGAAAAGATCGCGCAGGCGCAGGAAACCGCGCTCAAGCTTGCAGCCTGAATTCGCCATTGAACAGATGGAGCCGGGGCCAGTACGCCCCGGCTCTTTCGCGTCAGTCGATGCGCGGCTTCAGCCGGTCGTCATGCGGCAGTTGCTCGGCCTTGGCAGCCAGTGCGGCATAGAATTCAGGGCGGCGCGGGTATCTTGCGAACAGCAGCAGCGTCAGCGCCACCGCCATGCCCGCTCCCACCACCAGGAAGATCGAAGGCAGGCCGCCAAAGCTGTCGACCCGGCTCAGCGCGAAGGCGCCAATGCTGATCCCGAAGTTGGAAATCGCCATGTAGATAGTGAACTGGGTGGCAGCCACGCGCGGGTCGCACAGCCGCATGGAGATCGGCAGGCACGAAACCGTCAGCAGCAGGTCGAGCGAGATCCAGGCATAGACGAAGGCCATGAAGACCAGCTCGTTGTTCCATTCGGAGACCGAGAAATACATGGTGGTGCACATCGCCAGTTGGACGATCAGCCAACCGATCGAGGTGCGCTTCGCGCCATACCTGTCGCCCAGCCAGCCCCCCAGCGTCAGGCACAATATGCCCGCCACCAGCCCGGCCGCCGCGGTCAGCGAGGAAATCTCTGTTTCGTTCCAGCCCAGATAGTTCGAGCCGATCAACGGGGTCGCCCCGGTTAGCCCGCCATAGAGCAACCCGCGCCCCATCAGCACCGGCGCCCATAGCACGCTGGGCATCTTGAACAACGAGCTGAGCGTGCTCTTGAGAATCGGCCACCACGCGCCAACCTGCATTTCGAGATTGCGCGGGTGCGCCGTGCCTTGCTGCCATGGCAGTTTGCGCTCTCCCTCGCGCTCGTTGAAGGCGAGGATGTAGAGGCACAGCAGCAGGATCAATCCGGCCACGATGGCATAGGCCGCCGGCGCGCCATATGCGCCGATCACCGCCCCCGTAAGCGCCGTCGCCACGGCAATGCCGATCGATTGCCCGCCAAACATCATCCCGCTGCCGCGCGCGCGTTCGTCTTCCTCCATGATATCGACCGCCAGCCCGTCTACCGCCACATCCTGGAAAGTGGTCGCCATATTGACCACGAAGCCGATCGCGCCGAGCACAGCGACGTCGCCGACCCCCGGATCGAGCAAGATCGCAGCGCAGAGCGCGGCGATCATCACCGTTTGCGCGCCGAGCAGCCATATCCGCCGCCGCCCCATCGGCAGGAAGGTGTAGCGGTCCATGAAGAAGCCGTTGACGAATTTGAGCGACCAAGGGAGCGCGGTGAGCGCCACCACCGACCCGACATCCTTTGCGGAGGCGCCATTGGCGGCCATCCAGGCTGGTATGGCGAACCAGAACAGCCCGATCGGCAGGCCTTGTCCGACATAGAGAATGAACAGCGTGAACAGGCGCAGCCGCCTGCTATGCGAAAGGATAAGCCCGTTCTGCGATGAAATGGTCACCATCAGTCCCCGTGGCCCGACAGTGTCGGGCATGCGAGCGACCGCTTGGAGGCCAAGCTAACGGCTCGTGCCGGAAGCGCAAGACTGCTCCTGTGGAGAGCTAGAAGCGGGCCTTCACCAGCAAGGGCTTGAAGATGTTCCGGCTCGGGCGAAGCACGATGATCGCCACGCCGACGATCGCCAGCGCGCACCCTCCGATAAGGCGCCAGCCGATCACGTCATCGGTGATCAGCGCCCCGAACACGATCGTCAACAACGGGGTCATCAAGGTGAGCGGCACCACAAGGTTGGCGTCGTTCTGCTGCAGCATCCGGTAATAGGCCGTGTGCGCCCCTACCGAGACGACGATGCTCGCAAAGAACAGCGCCCCGGCAAATTCGAGCGGCTGCGCCGCCACCGAAGCGAACTGCCCGCTCTCTGTCGCGAACGACAGGGGCGCGAGCACGACCACCGAAGCAAGGCCGGACCACGCCTGCATGGCGCGCGCATCGATCTCGATCCGCTTGAAGAAAACCGAGCCCAACGCGCCGATCACCGCCGCTGCGAACAGCAGCATTGCACCCTCGCCGCCGCTCATCCCCGCTGGCGATCCCATCGCGATCAGCACCCCCGCCAGCGTCAGCAAAATGCCCAGCCCGCGGCGCCAGCGCACCCTTTCGCCCAGGAAAATCATCGCGAACACCACCGTCATCGGCGCGCCCGACAGGCTGATGATGCCCGCTACCGAAGGCGAAGCGGTCTCCAGCCCCATGAACAGCAGCGCGAATGAGCCGCCCCCGATCGCCAGCCCGATCAGCAGCACCTTGCCCAGTTCCTTGGGCAGAGGGCGCAGGAGATAGGCCAACGCCACGACCACCAGCAGCGCGCGGGCGGAAGCGTAGAACAGCGGCGGTACGCCCAGATCGTCGACCACCAGCTTGCTCACCACCACGTTGAGCGACCACACCAGGTTGCAAAGCATCAGGACGAGGATCGTGCGCAGGCTCATCGGGTGCGCCTAACCATCCGCAGGCGGCAGCGCATCGCGCAGCTCCGCCAGCCAGACATCCGCCACCGCATCCGACGGCGCGCGCCAGTCGCCACGCGGGGACAGCGCCCCGCCCGCGCTCACCTTGGGCCCATTGGGGATCGCGCTGCGCTTGAACTGGCTGAAGCCGAAGAAGCGCCGCAGGAAATTCTCTAGCCAGTGGCGGATCGTCGCAAGGTCATACTCGTTCTTCTCCGCCTCGGGAAAACCGGCAGGCCACAGGCCGGCGCGCGCATCGCGCCAGGCATGCCATGCCAGGAAAGCGATCTTGCTGGGCCGCTGGCCCCAACGAATGGTGTGGTGCAGGAAGAAATCGTTGAGCTCGTAAGGCCCGATGATGCTTTCGGTGCTCTGGATCTCGCCGCTTTCGCCCGGCGGCACGAGTTCGGGCGAAATCTCGGTATCGAGGATCGACAGCAGCACTTCGTCGGTCGCGGAATCGAACTGTTCGGTGCTCACCGCCCAGCGGATCAGATACTGGATCAATGTCTTGGGAACGCCCGAATTCACCGCGTAATGGCTCATCTGGTCGCCCACGCCGTAGGTGCACCAGCCGAGCGCGAGTTCGCTGAGGTCGCCCGTGCCGATCACGAAGCCCGAATGATGGCCCGCAAGGCGGAACAAATAATCGGTGCGCAACCCCGCCTGCACATTCTCGAAGGTCACGTCATGCACCGGCTCGCCCGCCGCGAAAGGATGCCTCATGTCTTCGAGCATGCGCGTGGCTGCAGGGCGGATGTCTATCTCTTCTGCGGTGATGCCCAGCGCCTTCATCAGCTTCCACGCGTTCGATTTGGTGTGATCGGACGTGGCAAAGCCGGGCATGGTGTAGCCGCGAATGGTGCTGCGCGGCAGGCCCAGCCGGTCGCAGCATTTCGCCGCCACAATCAGCGCATGAGTCGAATCGAGCCCGCCCGAAACGCCGATCACCATCGATTTGGCATGGGTCGATTCAAGCCGCCGCATCAGCCCGTCGACCTGGATGTTGAAGGCTTCGTAGCAATCCTCGTCCAGCCGGTGCTGGCGATTGGGCACGAAGGGGAAGCGCCGGGTCGCGCGCACCAGCCCGCGATCGCCCCCGGTCGGCGCGAGTTCGAATGTGATTGTGCGAAAGCTGTCTTCGGGCCGCCCGGCCGCCTCGGCCGCGTCGTTGAAGGTCTGCATCCGCGCGCGCTCGGCCAGGATGCGCTCGCAATCGACATCGGCGATGCACAATTCGGCGTGAAGGCTGAAGCGTTCGCTCTCGGCCAGCAAATCGCCCAGTTCGTAGATCATGCCCTGCCCGTCCCAGGCAAGGTCGGTGGTGCTCTCGCCATGCCCGCTGGCGCAATAGAGATAGGCAGCTACCGCGCGCGAACTCTGCGCGCGGGCGAGCAGGTGCCGCTCGTCGGATTTGCCGATGGTGATATTGCTGGCCGAAAGGTTCGCCAGCACGGTCGCCCCGGCCAGCGCGCCGCGCGTCGAAGGCGGAGTGGGCGACCAGTAATCCTCGCAGATCTCGACGAACAGGCGGAAGCCCGGCAGGTTCTCCGCCGCGAAGATCAGATCGGTGCCGAAGGGAACCACGCTCCCCGCCACCGCGATCTCCATCCCCTTGATCTCGCGGCCATGCGCAAACCAGCGCTTCTCGTAATATTCGCGATAATTGGGCAGGAAGCTCTTGGGGATGACGCCGAGCAGCCTGCCGCGCGCGA
This sequence comes from Altererythrobacter litoralis, assembly GCF_036324225.1. NCBI lineage: Bacteria > Pseudomonadati > Pseudomonadota > Alphaproteobacteria > Sphingomonadales > Erythrobacteraceae > Altererythrobacter > Altererythrobacter litoralis. Next base: position 203,379 of record NZ_JAZDQV010000004.1, on the reverse strand, counting down.
CCACCGCGGCGCAATTATAGATGCGCCCGTTGTGCCGCAGAGGTGCGCCGACCAGCAGCACCGGATCGAACTTGCCGCTCGCCGCCACGATTTCACCCAGCCCCGTCTCCACCGCATCGAGCAGGGCCGATTGCAGGTGCAGATCGTCGATCGCGTAGGAGGAAATGCAGAGCTCGGGATAGACCACCAGGTCCACCCCGGCCTCATGCGCGCGCTCCGCCTCGGCGAGTATTCCGGCGACGTTATAGGCGACGTCCGCCGTGCGCGATTTCGGCGTGCTGGTCGCTACGCGGACGAAGCCATGGCGGCGCATGTCGTAAAAGGGATGCGCACGGCTTTCTTCTTCAATTCTATCCTTATAGGATACTTCGTATCCTGCGGATGAATCCAGCGCGGGCGAAGGCTCCAGCCAGTCTTCAGGCGCGCAAATACCCAGTTCGGCCAGTCGCTTCTGCACCGGCGCACGCGCGATTTTCCCTTTGGCTTCCCAGCCATAGACGGTGCGGCTAGGCCACGGATCGCCATAGCGCGCGCCGAATTCCTCCGCCGAAAGCGGCGGTTCGTGCGCTTCGCGCCATTGGCGAATCTTGTGTCCCGCAAGGTGCATATCCCGCAAAGTATCCCTTTGGGATACCAATGGCAAGTGCTGCTTGCAGGGGTGAAAGCATTTGCCGCCATCCTCCATGCAGCCATTCCTTGCGCATGGCGGCGCGATGCGTAACTTCACATGCGAACGCTCAAACCAGCGACAAGGAACCCGCGCATGGCCGATGCCTATATCCCGCCCAAGATCTGGACCTATGACAAGGAAAGCGGCGGTCGCTTTGCCAGCATCAACCGACCGACTGCCGGGGCGCAAGTCGAGAAGGCATTGCCGGTGGGCGAGAACCCCTTCCAGCTCTATTCGCTGGCGACCCCCAATGGGGTCAAGGTTACGGTTATGCTCGAGGAATTGCTCGAGCTGGGCCACCAGGGCGCCGAATACGATGCCTGGCTGGTCAACATCGGCGCCGGTGACCAATTCACCTCCGGCTTCGTCGGGCTCAACCCCAATTCGAAGATACCCGCACTGGAGGATCGCAGCGGCGAAGTGCCGTTCCGCGTGTTCGAGTCCGGCGCGATCCTGGTCCATCTGGCGGAGAAATTCGGCGAGTTCCTGCCAACCGAACCCGCCGCGCGCGCCGAAACGATGAGCTGGCTGTTCTGGCAGGTTGCCTCCGCCCCCTTCATCGGCGGCGGCTTCGGCCATTTCTACGCCTATGCGCCGGAGAAGTTCGAATATGCGATCAATCGCTATTCGATGGAGACCAAGCGCATCTTCGACGTTGCCGACCAGCGCCTCGCCGAAAGCCGCTTCCTCGCAGGCGACGAATACACCATCGCCGACATCGCCAATTATCCGTGGTTCGCGATCTTCGTGGCGGGGGTGGCCTATAACGACGCCAAGACCTTCCTCTCGATCGACGAATACAAACACGTCGCGCGCTGGGTGCAGGAGATCTCCGCACGCCCAGCAGTGCGCCGCGGGCGGATCGTCAACAAGGCCACGGGTGAGGACAACAAGAAGCTGCCCGAGCGCCATTCAGCGGCCGATTTCGAAGGCAAGGATATTTGAGCACTCTTGTGCGTTTGGCTGTCGGGGCGAACATGATAACCCACGCCCTACCAGTCTAGCAGGGAGACGCGATTGGCCCGAACTCCGCCTGAGCGCATCGGACTGAAAGAGAAGCTGGGCTATGGCGTGGGCGACCTCGCCTCAGGCCTCTATCTCAACTTCTTCGGCTTCTTCCTGCTCTATTTCTATGTCGACTTGCATGGCCTCGCACCCGCGGCAATCGGCCTGATGCTGCTGCTGACCAAGCTGGTCGATGCGGTGACCGACCCGATGATGGGGATGATAGCAGACCGCACGCGCAGCCGCTGGGGCAGATACCGGCCTTACCTCCTGTTCGGGGCAGTGCCGTTTGGCCTGTTCGGCGTGCTGGTGTTCGCAGTGCCCGATTTGAGCCAGGGCGGGATGCTGGTGTGGGCCTATGTCACCTACACCATGGCCATGGTGGTCTATACGGTGGCGAACGTGCCCTATGGCGGCTTGCTTGGCGTGATATCGCCCAGCGCGACGCAACGTGCGAGCGTTACCGCCTGGCGCATGTTCTTTTCAGCCACTGCGGGCATCATGATCGGTGTGCTCGCAACCACGCTGGTGCGCGAGTTGGGCGGAGGCGACGAAGCGCGCGGCATCATGCTGACCATGGGCTGCATCGCGGTGGTCTCGGTCTTCTGCCTGTTGACCACTTTCGCCACCACGAAAGAGCGCATTCCCCCTGCGGCGCAGAACGGATCGATCGGTGGCGACTTGAGGGAACTCCTGCGCACCGGCCCATGGATCGCCGTGGCGGTCGCAGCGATCATGGGGGTGATCGCCATCGCTTCGCGCGCGGGCAGCGCGCTGTTCTATTTCAAATATGTCGTAGGGGATGACGGCACGCCGGTGTTCTTCTTCCTCGACCGCGTCGCGCTGTTCTACACCGCGCTGGCCCTGGGCCAGGTGAGCGGCGTGATCCTCGGCAACTTTCTCCAGCGGCGTTTCGAGAAGGCGCATCTGATCATCGCCGCGGGCGCGCTCAAGGCGAGCGCGATCGTGCTGTTCTACATGTTGCCGCTCGATGCAGTGTGGCCGCAAACCCTCGTGCAATATTTCGTCGGGGTCGGCTTCGGCATACTGATGGTGCTCGCCTTCGCGATGTTCACCGACATCGCCGAATATGTCGACTGGCGTTCAGGCAAGCAGATGACTGGGCTGGTCGTTTCCGCTTCGATCTTCGCTGTTAAGGCCGGGGTAGCATTGGGCGCGGCCGTACCCGGCTTCGTGATGGGGCTGACAGGCTTTGTCGCGGGCGAGAGCCAGTCCGAACAGGCAATGATGGGAATCAACCTTGCATTCGCGCTGATTCCGGCCGCCGCGCTGATACCCGGCGGGATTGCGATGATGTTCTACCGGCTCGACCGGCGGCTGATCGCCACTGTGGAAAGCGAGCTTGCGACGCGCCGCGAATTACCCGGCTGATGGGCCTTCACATTGCTTTCGAAGCCGCTATAGAGCGCCCCTCTGCTGGGGTGTAGCCAAGCGGTAAGGCAGCGGTTTTTGGTACCGCCATGCGCAGGTTCGAATCCTGCCACCCCAGCCAGATATCTCGATCCTGCAGCGCCTACTGCCAGTCGCCCTCGGGCTCCGGCACGCGCGGCACCAATATCATCGTGGTGCCTTCCACCCGCCACGACGCGAGCCGCGAAAGCAGGTTCATGCCCACCACATTCGTATCGCCCAGCGTGGGGGCAATCACCACGTCGAGCCCGCGCGCCGCGACATTGCCGAAGCGGATCTCGCCCGCGGTTGCGAGATGCGCGCCGACCGGTCCATTGGCGGTGTTGATGGTGACCGGCAGGCCGCCGCGGCGCGGCTCAAGCCCGGCGCGATCGGCCAGCCCTTTCGACACGGCGGTGAGCGTGGCCCCGGTATCGATCAGGAAATTGGCGGGGACGCCATTGAGCTGCGCCTGCAGCCAGTAATGCCCATCCGGCGCCATCGCGATGCGCGTCTCGCCGCCTTCGACCACTTGCTCGGGGAGGCCGATCTGCGGCACCGCCACTTCCAGCCGCGAATCGAAGCGCGACAGCTGCAGCACCACCAGCACCAGCACGCCCGCGAGCACTATTGTGCTGCCCCGGCGCACGAGCTGGCCGAGCGGCAACTGGCGGCGCACCATCAGGCTACCAATCCAGCTCAGCCCGATTGCCGCGACAACCAGCAGCAGCAGGCCCGAGCGCGGGACCGCAGCGAGCGTCATCGCGAGATATTGCCAGGCGGATTCGATCGTCATTCAGAGGATATAGGAAGCGCGGCTGGCTTGGTCCATCACGGCGCGCTGCGCGGGAGCGTGGCGTCGGCCAGCACCAATGCGAAGCGCCCTTCGCTGTCGGTCCAGCAGCGAATGGGCGTCCACCCCCCTGCCAGAAGCAGCATATTGCCCGTGCGCCGATCGAACTTGTGGCTATTCTCGGTGTGGATGCTCTCGCCCGCGCGCATCGCGAAATGCCGCCCCGAAACAGTGAAGGCGATATCGCGCGTGGCCACAAGATGCATCTCGATCCGCGCGATATCGTCATTCCAGCGCGCCTCGTGCCGCAAGGCGTCGAGCGGGATATCGCCATCGAGTTCGCGGTTGATCCGGCGGACCAGGTTGAAATTGAACGCGGCCGTCACGCCTGCCGCATCGTCATAGGCAGCGACCAGCACTTCCGGATCCTTGATCTGGTCCACCCCGATCAGCAGCTTGGCGCCCTCGCCCAGCGTTTCGCGCATGGTGCGGAGCAGGTCCACTGCGGTGCGCGCGACCATGTTTCCAATGGTCGAGCCGGGGAAGAAACCGAGCTTGGGAAGTTCCGCGACTTCGCCGGGTAATTCCACCCGCCGCATAAAGTCAGCCTCGACCGGATAGACCGGCAGGCCCGGGAATTTGGCGGCGAGATCTGCCGCCGAGGCGCGCAGGAAATCGCCGGAGATATCGAGCGGCACATAGGCCGCAGGCGCGATCGCGGAAAGCAGCAGCGGGGTCTTGACCGAGCTGCCCGATCCGAATTCCACCACCGCGCGGCCCGGCCCGATCAGCTCGGCGAACGCCTTGCTGCGTCCGGTCAGAATCTCGGTCTCGGCCCGGGTAAGGTAATATTCGGGGAGCTGGGTGATCTCCTCGAACAGGCGCGATCCGGCATCGTCATAGAACCATCGCGCTGGCACCGCCTTCTGCGGCTCCGTCAGGCCCTGCAGCACGTCGGCGCGGAAGGCGCGGTCGACGCCGTCCTCGTCCAGATTGACCAGCGCAATGCCTTTGCGCGGGCTCATGCGAGATCCCTCGCCAGCCTCAGGCCGGTGAACTGCCAGCGCTGGTGCGGGTAGAAGAAATTGCGATAGGAAGCGCGCGAATGCCCGCGCACCGTGGCGCAACTGGCACCCTTGAGCACGAACTGGCCGCTCATGAACTTGCCATTGTATTCGCCCACCGCGCCTGCGGCGGGCTTGAAGCGCGGATAGGGGAGATAGGCCGAACGCGTCCACTGCCAGCCATCGCCGAACATGCCTTCGCTGCCGCCGGGCAATACCGGCTCCGCTCGGTCGAGCTGGTTGCCGCTTGCGGGATCGCCCAGCTGGCCGATTGCTTCCCATTCGGACTCGGTCGGCAGCCTCATCCCCGCCCAGCTGGCGAAGGCGTCAGCCTCGAAATAGGAGATGTGCGTGACCGGCGCGTTCAGATCGCGCGCCTGCCAGCCCTGATGGGTGAAATACTCCTCATCACGCCAATAGAGCGGCGCGGTGATCGCTTCACGCTGGACCCATGCCCAACCGTCGGACAGCCACATCGAAGACGTGCGATAGCCGCCATCCTCGATGAACTCGCTCCACTCGCCATTGGTGACGAGCCGGTTCGACAGCGCGAAGGGCTCAAGCAGCACACGATGGCGCGGCCCTTCATTGTCGAAAGCGAAGCCGAAGCCGTCATGGCCGATCAGTGCGATGCCGCCCGGATGCTCATGCCAGCCCGCTGCGACGCGTTCCTCCGCCGGCTTTGGCGCCCCCTCCCACATAGCGGGGCCAAGAGGATTGCAGAACAGCGCGTGCTTGATATCGGTCAGCAGCAATTCGATGTGCTGCTGCTCATGCGCGATGCCCAGTTCGACGAGCGAGGAAAGCTCCTCACGCCCGAGCAGCGCCTCCATCGCCGTGGTTACATGCGCGCGCCAGGCCAACACTTCCTCAAGCGAAGGGCGCGACAGCATCCCGCGCGAGAAACGCGCGATCCGCGCGCCTTCGCCCTCGTAATAGGAGTTGAACAGGAAGGGCCAGCGCTCGTCATACAGGCGATATCCCGCTGCATGATCGCGCAGCAGGAACGTCTCCCAGAACCAGGTGGTATGCGCCAAATGCCACTTGGCGGGCGATGCGTCTTCCATCGACTGGATCGTCGCGTCGGCGTCGCTGAGCGGAGCGACCAGCGCCTCCATCAGCGCACGTGTCGCATGGAAGCGATCCGCCAATGGCGCGCTCGCTTCGGCCAGCGAACGTGCGAAGGGTTCGGGCACGGGCATCTCCTGCGGCAACCGATCCATGGTCGGGATCATGCCCCATAGAGCTTGCAATTGAAAGACAAGCCGCGCTGCGCCATGCAGTGCCGATTGCGCGTCAGGCCGCCATGCGCACGGTGTTCCTGCCTTGATCCTTGGCCTGGTAAAGTGCCTGGTCCGCCCGCGCGAACAGCCCCAACCCGCTGTCTTCGTTGCGCATGGTGGCAAGGCCCACGCTTATCGTCACCGGCGGCGCCCCGATCCCTGCGCCGCGTTCGGCCACAGCCTGCCGCAAGCGTTCGGCCAGCGCGCGCGCGACGGACACATCCGCTTCGCGTGCGATCCACACGAATTCCTCTCCGCCGATGCGCCCTGCCACATCGCCCGCGCGTGCCTGCTGGCGCAGGATCTGCCCGATGTTTCGCAGCACATCGTCGCCCACCGGGTGCCCGTGAATGTCGTTGACCTGCTTGAAATAGTCGATGTCGAGCATGATCACCGCCAGCGGCTCGCCGCTCTGGCGCGAACGGACAATGAGCCGGTCGAGCTCCGCCATCACCCTTCGGCGATTGGCAAGGCCTGTGAGCGGGTCCGTATTGGCCAGTTCGCGCGCCTTGCGCGCTTCGCGCAGGGCGATGTCGCGTGACTGGGCGAGGCCCTTTTCGCGCCGGGATTGTTCGGTGATGTCGGTCACCACGCCCAGCACGCGCCGCGAACGGGTAGCCAATGCGCCGATGTGCCGAGCACGAACCGCGAGCACCCGCATCGATCCGTCGAGCCGCATGATCGCGAACCGCAAGGAAAACGGCTTCGACTCGTCCTGCCGGGCCATCACCATCGAAACGAGGTCGACGCCGTTTGCCGCAAGCAAGGTTTCGGCATCGCCGGGTAGGAATATCTCGTCCTGCCCCAAGCCGAAGATGTTCCGAAGCCCGGGCGACCATTCGTGCCGCCCTTCGTCCGGGGAATATTGCCACAGGCCAATCGCGGCGATCTCCTCGGCCGATGCGGCCAGCCGCTTCGCTTCATCCAATTGCCCGTTGATCCGTTCCGCATCCTTCGACGCGGCAATGCTCTCACGCTTCAGCCGTGAACAGCACGCCCACAGCCAACAGCATAGTAACAGCAAAGCGCCATGCAGCCCCGCCAGGGCCAGCAGGGCCTCGCTCGATTCTCCTAAAAACCGCACCCTCTGGCGCCTCCTCGTTAACGAGGAAGCTCCCTAAAGCGTCGAGGCTCAAGAAAGGCGCGCGCCTGCCTCCGCAATTGCGCGTAGGTTGGCGATGGAGTCCCGGTAGCGCCGGGCGTGGTTCAGGCGGCGTCCGCCTGCCGCTCGCCCGCCTGCTGGTTAAGCATTTCGGCGAGCAGGAAAGCCAGCTCCAGCGATTGCGCCGCGTTGAGCCGCGGGTCGCAATGCGTGTGATAGCGATCGCCCAACGCATCGTCGGTGATCGCCACCGCACCGCCAACGCATTCGGTCACGTCCTGCCCGGTCATCTCGATATGGATGCCGCCCGGATGGGTGCCTTCGGCGCGGTGGACCGCGAAGAAGCCCTTCACTTCGGACAGGATGCGGTCGAACGGGCGAGTCTTGTAGCCGCTGTCGGACTTTATGACGTTGCCGTGCATCGGGTCGCAGCTCCATACCACCGGATGGCCTTCGCGCTTCACGGCGCGCACCAGCCGCGGCAGGCCTTCCTCGACCTTGTCGTGGCCGAAGCGGCTGATCAGCGTGATCCGCCCGGCTTCGCGCGCAGGATTGAGCGTGTCGAGCAGGCGCAGAAGCGCATCCGATTCAAGGCTGGGCCCGCACTTCATGCCGATCGGATTGCCGACGCCGCGCAGGAACTCGACATGCGCCGATCCTTCGAAGCGGGTGCGGTCGCCGATCCACAGCATGTGTGCCGAGCAATCGTACCAGTCGCCCGTGAGCGAATCGCGCCGCGTGAGCGCTTGCTCGTAAGGGAGCAACAGCGCCTCATGGCTGGTGTAGAAGCTGGTGCCCTGCAATTGCGGCACGGTCGCCGGATCGATCCCGCACGCTTCCATGAAGTCGAGCGCTTCGCCGATCCGGTCGGCGACGTCGCTAAAGCGGTCGGCCCAAGGCGTGCGGCCCATGAAATCGAGCGTCCACTGATGCACCTGGCGCAGGTTCGCGTAACCGCCGCCGGCAAAGGCGCGCAGCAGGTTAAGCGTGGCCGCAGCTTGCGAATAGGCCTTCACCATCCGCGCCGGATCGTTGCGGCGCGCTTCGGGTTCGAACTCGATGCCGTTGATATTGTCGCCGAGGTAGCTCGGCAGGGTCACGTCGCCCTGCGTCTCTGTGGGCGAGCTGCGCGGCTTAGCGAACTGGCCCGCCATGCGCCCCACCTTAACGACGGGGCGCTTGCTGGCAAAGGTCATCACGACCGCCATCTGCAGCAGCACGCGGAAGGTATCGCGGATATTGTTCGGATGGAACTCGGCAAAGCTTTCGGCGCAATCGCCGCCCTGCAGAAGGAAGCCGTGGCCCTGCGCCACATCGGCCAATTCCGCCTTCAGCGCGCGCGCTTCACCCGCGAAGACGAGCGGCGGATAGGTCGCAAGCGTGGTCTCCGCTGCGGCCAGTTCGGCTGCATCTTCATATTGCGGCAAGTGCCGCGCTTCATGGGCCTTCCAGCCCTCGGGAGTCCAATTCTGCGCCACGTTCACTGTCTCTGTAAGGTCAATCGAGCAGGCGCGGTTACACGCGCCGTCTCAGAAATGCAAAGTTGATCGGGCCGAAACGATAACAAAATTTCAAGCCCATTCCCAAGCCAGACTTGTCAGCGCCCCGAGATAGCGGGCACCTGCGGGTGCTTCGCCTCGGTACGCTCGTTGTCGTTTGCCGCCCGCGCCAGCTCCTGCCCTTCGGGAATTACCGCCAGTCGCCAGCCCGGTCGCCCGCCAAAATAACGGCGTGCGAGCAGCTGCATGATCTCGCCCCGCGTCGCCGAATGGTCGGCCACAAGGCTGCGGATCAGCTCGACCCGGCCCGGATCGCTGGTCGCGCCTTCGAGCTGGAGCAGGATGAACATATTGCTGGTCATCGCGCGGTTATAGAGCTGGCCCAGCGGCTGCGCCGCGCGTTGTATTTCGTCTTCGCTGGGCGGGTTCTCGACCAAGTCCTGCGCGATCCGGTCTGCTTCGGCGAAGAACACCGGCACGTCCTTGGGCCGCAGCTGCGCCAGTGCGCGGATCGTCCCGCCGCCGGGCAAATCGGTCGGCCAGTCGGAGATCGCCGCCGGGGCATAGCTCGCACCCAGCCGTTCGCGCAGCGCATCCATCAGCCTGTTGTTGAACAGGTCGACCAGGATCGACAGCTGGCGGGACTCGCGCAGGCGCGCCGTGCCCCCTCCAGTGGGCCAGGCGATGACCGCCGCGGCCTGGTCTGCATCGCCGCGATGCTTCAGCACCACCGGCGCACCATTGTCTGCGTCAGGGAATGCAGGCACGCGCGCTGCCACTTCGGGGCTGAGCGGCACGCGCGGCGGCAAGGCGCCAAAGGTGCGGCGCAAGGTTTCGACCACGGCCTCGCGGTCGAACTCGCCGATCACGAGTATTTCGACCGGCCCTTCGGCCATCCGCGCTTCCCAGAACTCGCGGAAACCCTCAGGCGTGGTGCCCTTCATCATCGCCGGATCGGGCGTGGCAAAACGCGCATCCTTGTCGCGGACGAGATATTCGAGATCGCGTGCCAGCACGCCTGCGGGGCTGGTGGCGTAAGACGCATAGCCGATTTCCGCCGCCGCCTTGGCGCGCAGCACGGGGTTGCGGTCCCAGCGCGGCATGCCGAGCTTGGCGGCGAAGAGGTAGAGCTGGTCGGCAACGTCGGCAGATCGGGTCTGCGCGCCGAAACTGAACACGGCATCGCCGATCTCGAAATCGAATGCCATCTTGCGCCCGGTCACGAGGCGGTCGAGATCGTCCTCGTCGAGCTCGCCGATGCCCGAGGAAACCAGCGCCATTTCGCCCAGCGTGGCATAGGGTGCAGTGGCATCGGTGAAGCTGCGATAACCGCCGCCGAACCGCACCTTGACAGAGACGCGGCCCGGCTCGTCATTGTTCGACCACACGATCGCTTTCACTCCATTGGCGAAATCGACCTGCTCGATATCGAGCAGGCCCAGCGGCTTGCGCTCGACGATCTCGCCAGGCTTGCCGACGGGCGGCAGCTTGTCGAAAGAGATGGTGCGATTGGCCAGCCGCGAGGCGCCATCGGGATCGGCATCGCGGGCCAGCGCCAGCCGCAGCTGCGCCGCACTCGCTTCGTCACCCTGCGGAGTGACGTAGATGCCGCGCACCACATCGCCTTCGAACAGCTTGCGCGTATGCTCGAACACATTGGCAGGGTTGAACCGCGCCCGCATCCCGCGGAAGATCGCCAGCGCCGTCTCAGGCGACGCAACCGTCTCGCGGATATCGAGCGCGCGCACGATATTGTCGGCCAGCTTGGCCCCGGCGAGCACCTTGCGCTGTTCGACCTCGCTCGCGAAAGTGGTGTCGAACTGCGCCACTTCGCGGTCGATCTCTTCCTGTGTGGGCGGGTGCGACAGCGCATCGGCAATCACGCCGCGCACGTCGGCCAGCGCTGCCTGCCAATCGCCGTCGAGCGGCGCGAAGCTGACGAAAGTGGCGTCGGCGGAGCGCGAGATGTCGTCCTGCTGCACTTCTGCGTAGAGGTAGCTGCCGCCGCTCCGCGCGCGCGATTCCAGCCTGCGATTGATGATCGCTTGCGACACCGCATCGAGCATCAGCCCTTCATTATAGACCACCGTGTCCTGCACCTGGCGCCATGGCCGCATCACGGCATAGGTCATGTTGCGCGGCATGTCGGCTTCCACCGCCACCGCCACTTCGCCGATTGGATTACTGCCGTCCGCACCGGCAGGCGCCAGAGGATCGCCGAAATCGGGTGCGGGCACTGCCGGGCCTTGCCCGTGCCAATCGCCGAAATAACGTTCGATCAATCGGGCGAACTGGACCGGGTCGACATCGCCCACAACCACGATCACGGTGTTCTCCGGGCGGTACCAGCGCTGGTGGAATGCCTCGAGGCTGGCCTGGTCGGTTGCGCGCAGAGTGGCTTCGGTTCCGATCGGGCGGCGATTGGCCAGCCGTTGCCCGGCGAACAGCGTCGCCAGCGTCTGCTCGCTCACACGTTGCCCCGCCCCGCTCTGCTCGCGCATTTCGGCGAGCACGATCGGCACTTCAGCGGCGATATTGGCGTTGCTCAGCACCGGTTCGCGCACCATGCCGGACAGCAGCTTGAAGCTCTCTTCCAGCCCCTCGGGCGTGATCGCCGGCAGGTCGATCTTGTAGACCGTGTGCGTCGGCGTGGTTTCGGCATTGGTGTCATGCCCCAGCGTCGCGCCCAGCCGCTGCCAGGTCGGGATCGCTTCGCCCGATCCAAGGTATTTGCTCTCGCGGAACAGCATATGCTCGAGCAGGTGCGCATAGCCCTGCTCCTTGTCGGTTTCGTGCAGCGAACCGGCGTCGATCCGGATCCGGATCGAAACCTGCCCCGGCGGCACGCCATTCTCGCGCACTGCATAGCGAAGTCCGTTCTTCATCTCGCCGAACAGCCACTCGCGATCGACGGGGATGTCGCTGCCCTGATAGAGCCACGGCACTTCGTCGCCAGATTGCAGCGAGGCTGGCGGCGCTTGCGGAGCGGGCACAGCAACAGGTGCCTCTTGCGCAGCAAGCGGAAGCGGGGCGGCCAGCGGGGAAACCAGCAGGGCGAACGCGCCGATGGCGCAGAACAACGCAGTCATGGGCGCGACTATAAGGGTTCAACAGGTGAAGGGATAGTGAATGGAGCGCGGCTTTGCCCGCTTGCCGCGGCGCTGCGCCGTACCTACATGGACTGCATGTTCATCGAGACCGAAACCACGCCGAACCCCGCCAGCCTGAAGTTCCTGCCCGGGCGGCAGGTGATGGCCAGCGGCACGCGCGAATTCGCCACGCCCGAAGCCGCCGAAGCAAGTCCGCTGGCGCAAGCGATCTTCGATACCGGCGAAGTAACCAACGTGTTCTTCGGCAGCGATTTCATCAGCGTGACCGCCGCACCCGGCACCGGCTGGACCGCGCTCAAGCCGCAGGTGGTCGCGATCCTGCTAGATCATTTCGTGTCCGAAGCCCCGCTTTTCGCAGGCGGCGACGCCTCGGGGATCAGCGTTCCGCCCGAAGCTGACGAGGCGCTGCTGGTCGAGGAAGACCCGGCCGATGCCGACATCGTAGCACAGATCAACGAGCTGCTCGAAACCCGCGTCCGCCCTGCGGTGGCAGGCGATGGCGGCGACATCGCCTATCGCGGCTTCAAGGACGGGGTCGTCTATCTCACGCTGCAGGGCGCCTGTTCGGGCTGTCCATCCAGCACCGCCACGCTCAAGCACGGGATCGAGGGGCTGCTCAAGCACTACGTGCCCGAAGTTATCGAAGTTCGCGCCGCCTGAAGCGCGCCAGCCGGGGGGCAAGCCATGACCAAGCAATTCCACGATCACGTGCTGTCCAGCGAAGCGCTTGACCAGCTCTTCAACGAAGCGCGCACCTATAACGGCTGGCTCGACAAGCCGGTTACCGACGCGCAACTCCATGCGATCTACGACCTGATGAAGATGGCGCCCACTTCGGCCAACATGCAGCCGGCGCGGATCGTGTGGGCGAAGTCGCGTGCCGCCAAGCAGAAGCTCGCCGATTGCGCGTCCGAAGGGAACAAGGCCAAGATTCTGGCCGCGCCCGTCACTGCGATTGTGGCCTATGACATCGACTTCCACGAACAACTGCCCTGGCTGTTCCCGCACACCGACGCGAAGAGCTGGTTCGAAGGCAATGAGGAAGGCCGCAAGGAAGGCGCTTTCCGCAATTCCTCGCTGCAAGGCGCCTACCTGATCCTCGCTGCGCGCGCGCTCGGGCTCGATTGCGGGCCGATGTCGGGCTTCAGTCCTGACGCGGTCAACGCCGCCTTCTTCGGCGACGAACCGCGCCACCGGGTGAACTTTATCTGCTCGATCGGCTATGGCGACCCCGCCAGTATTTTCGACCGCAGCCCGCGCCCCGCCTTCGACAAGTTCAACCGCATCCTGTGATTTGACACGCTTGAACCGCGCGCAGGCTTGAGGCATCGCGCGGGGATGCGCACGCTAGCGATAGAAACCGCCACTGAAGCCTGTTCAGTCGCTCTGTTCGACGGGACGGAGCTCATCGCACGCGACCACCGCGTGCTGGGCCGCGGCCATGCCGAACAGCTCGTGCCGATGATTGCTGCGCTGCCCGGCAAGGGCGAGGCCGGGCGCATTCTCGTGTCGCGCGGCCCGGGCAGCTTCACAGGGGTCCGGATCGGGATCGCGACTGCGCGAGCGCTGGGTTTCGCCTGGAAGGCCGAAGTGCTGGGCTATCCCACACTCGCGCTGGTGGCCGCGATGGCTCGCGCCGATCTTCCGGACCAGCCCGTCACTGTTTGCATGAACGGCGGACACGGCGAATGTTTCGTGCAGGATTTCGGCGACGCGGGGCCGCTTGGCGAAGTGCACTCGCTTGCGCCGGCTGAAGCCGCCGCCTCATGCCGCTCCAAGCTCGTCGCCGGCAATCGCGCAAAGGAACTGGCTGAGCTTCTGGGCGGCGGCGCGACCGCGCTCGACATATTGCCGGATGCAAGCGCGGTGCCGCTCCTGCACGAAAGCACCCTCGGCAGTGACCTCACTCCGATCTATGGGCGCGGCCCCGATGCAAAGTTGCCCGGCGAGGCCAAGGCGTAATGAGCGGCCCCATCCATCCTCCGCTTTGCCGGGTCGACCAGATCATGGAGGTGATGCAGGCGGCCTTCGATCCGGCCTGGGGCGAGGCATGGAATCGCCGACAGATCGAAGACTCGCTGGCCATGCCGAATGTCTTCGTCTTGCTTGTCGACTCCTCGGGCGATTTGGTTAACGCCGATGCCGGCGCGTCCGGATTGGCAGCCGGCTTCGTGCTCGCTCGCCATGCACCCGGTGAAGAAGAATTGCTGCTGATTGCGGTGCGGCCGGAGTTTCGCCGGAGAGGTATTGGTGAGGCGCTGATCCGTCAACTTGCGCAGGATGCCCGGGCGCGCGGGGCAGAACGTATCTTTCTGGAAATGCGCGAGAACAACCCCGCATCTTCGCTCTATCACAAGGTCGGATTCGAGCCGATTGGGCGACGCAAGGCCTATTACTTGTTTGCCGATGGCACCCGCATGGACGCGATTACTTTCGGCCTTTCGATTTGATCATCACAATTACTAGTTAAGGTAAATTTATCCACCTTCTGTGGTTGCAAATTCACGGGTCGAGGTTCATGTATTTTTGGTCGGAGCAAAAATCCGATCAAAAGAAAGAAATACGAGGAACTCATGGATACGACTGAAGCAGAAATGAAGGAGACGCTGATCACGCTCACTTCCGATATTGTTGCCGCGCATGTCAGCAACAATAATGTCGGTGTTGAAGACGTGCCGTCTCTGATCACCAATGTGTTTGCAGCCTTGTCATCGCTTGGCGGCGCCATGCCGGTGAAGGAAGAGCGGCCCGAACCTGCTGTGTCGGTGCGCTCGTCGGTGAAGAAGGATCACATCGTCTGCCTCGATTGCGGCAAGAAGATGAAGATGCTCAAGCGCCACCTGTCGACCGAACACGGCATGACGCCAGAACAGTACAAAGCGCGGTGGGACCTGGGGTCGGATTATCCGCTCGTTGCTCCCGACTATGCCGACACTCGGCGCAAGCTGGCCAAGCAGATCGGCCTGGGCAAGATGCCCGGCCAGAAGCGCGGTCGGCGCAAGAAAGCCGCCTGATCCGGCTTGCCTGCAGCTTGAGGTGAGCGCCATGTGCCGATACAGGGTATCGGATCACTGAGCGCTCACCTTACCCGGCGGAGGGATATTTGCCGCAAAAAATCGATCTTGAACAATTGTGTGCCGACAAGGGGCTGCGCATCACCGAGCAGCGCCGCGTGATTGCGCGCGTCCTGTCGGAAAGCGAAGACCATCCCGATGTCGAGCTGCTGCACCAGCGCTCGTCGGCGATCGATCCGAAGATTTCGATCGCCACGGTCTATCGCACGGTGCGCCTGTTCGAAGAGGCCGGCATTCTCGACCGCCACGATTTTGGCGACGGGCGCGCGCGCTACGAAGCTGCTCCCGAAGCGCACCATGACCATCTGATCGACGTCGAAACGGGCAAGGTCGTCGAATTCGTCGATCCCGAGCTCGAAGCTTTGCAGCGGGTCATTGCCGAACGACTCGGTTATCGCCTGGTCGACCACCGGATGGAGCTTTATGGCGTCCGCCTCTCGCGCGACGACTGACGCCGAGTTGCGCGCCGCCGCAGCGCGCGGCGAACCAACCCCGATCAGCCCGATGGGATGGGCCCGGCTGTGCTGGCGCGGGCTGCTACTGGTTCTGGCATTGCTCGTGCTCACGCCGCTGCATTACCTTTTCCGTACCCTCGCCTATGGCTCCCCCTTCCCGATGTATTTCCTGCGCTTTGCCGCATGGGTGGCGGGAGCGCGGGTGAAGGTAGTGGGCACGCCGCTCAAGCGCGACGTGTTCTTCATCGCCAACCATATCTCCTGGATCGACATCCTCGCACTCGCCGGGGCGAGCGGCACCGCTTTCGTTTCCAAGGCCGAGCTGGGCGATGTGCCGGTGGTGGGCTGGCTCGCCCGCCTCAACCGCACGGTCTTCGTCAAGCGCGAGAACCGCATGGGCGTGGCGGCGCAGATCAACGACCTGCGCGAGGCGCTGAGCGACAACTGGTCTGTCACCGTCTTCCCCGAAGGCACCGTTACCGACGGGCAGTCGCTGCTGCCGTTCAAGACCAGCATGCTGCGTGTGCTTGAGCCTCCGCCGGCGAACGTGCTGGTCCAGCCGGTAATGCTCTATTACGGCGAGATCGCCGAATGGATCGGCTGGGTGGGCGATGAAAGCGGGGTCAACAATGCCAAGCGCGTGCTCGCGCGACGCGGCTCCTACCCGCTCGAACTCCACTTCCTCGAGCCGTTCAGCCCCGAGGACCACCACGGGCGCAAGGCGATCGCCGCAGAGGCGCGCAACCGCATCGAGGAAGCTCTCGTGAACGCGCTCGGCAAGCCACTGCGCGATTTCGAGTTCTCGGTCGGTCCGGTCCGTTACCAGGCGCCCGAACGCAACATCCCGATCGAATAGGGCTCAAAGCCCGGCGCTGATCAGCCAGTCGTGGAACAGCCGCACCGGGCGCGATTCAAGCGCGGTCGGCTTGCAGACGAACCAGTAGCTATAGGGGCTTTCGACTTCGACCCCATAGAGGTTGGTCAGGCGGTTGTCCCCGGCACGGCGGAAGTGATCGTCATGCATGATCGCGATGCCCAGCCCCTGCGCCGCGGCAGCGAGCATCAGCTGGCCCGAATCGTAATGGTCGATCGCGGCCGGATCGAAGTCGACGAGGCCCAGTTCGTTCTTCCACGCCTCGAAACTGGCAGGAAGCTCGTTGTGGATCAGGAAGGTCTGCTTTGCCAGCTTGGCCGGGTCGACCTCCGTGCCCAGCGCTTCCGCCATCTCCTTGCTGCAGATCGCATGCACCATGTTGTGATCGAGCCTCACCGCATGCAGTCCCCGTTCGGGCCCGCGCGACAGGATGATCGCAGCGTCGAGCGTATCGCCCACGCGGTCTTCCAGATGCGGCCCGGTATCGATGTCGATATGCAGCAGCGGGTGCCGCTTGCGCAGTTCCCGCAAGTGCGGGAACAGCCGCTGGCTGCCGAACAGCGGGAGCACGCCCAGCCTGAGCCGTAGCAGCGAGATATTGTCCGACTGGCTTTCCACCGCCCGCGCCAGCGCTTCCATGTGCGGGTTGACCGCTTCGTAAAAGGCCTGCCCCTCGTCGGTCAGCTGCATCGACTGCCGCGCACGAGTGAACAGCTTCTTGCCGACGAAATCCTCGAGATTGCTGATCCGCCGCGACAGCGCCGAGGGGCTCAGGCCGATCTCTTCCGCCGCCGCGCGCGCCGAGCCAAGGCGCACGGTGCGCATGAAGGCCTCTAGGGCGCGCAGGGGCGGAAGGCGGCGAGTGGGCATCATCTCTCTCTTAATCCTGCTGCAGATACGCGCCACCCACCAAAAAGGGTGCAAAAAATCGAACCTGCTGCGAGTTTTTTATTCGTCGCTTGCCGTTTCTGCATCTGCGGGAGCGTGCAGGCGCAGCCGGGTGACATGCGTTTCGTCACCCGCAGTCACTTCGATCCGCCAGCCGCTGGGATGCTGGACCACAGCACCCACCGAGGGGACCTGCTCGGCCAGGACATAGGCAAGCCCGCCCAGAGTATCGACCGACTCCTCGACTTCGGCGAGGCGCGGATCGACCAGTTCGGCGACATCGTCGAGCTCTGCCCGTGCATCGCAATCCCACATGCCCTCGCCGATCGGCACGATCAGCGCTTCGGGCGCGTCGTCGTGCTCGTCTTCGATGTCGCCGACGATTTCCTCGACCAGGTCCTCGATCGTTATAAGCCCGTCGGTGCCCGAGAATTCGTCGACCACGATCGCGAGGTGCGTACGCTTGGCGCGCATGTCTGCCAGCACGTCGAGCGCACCGCGGACCTGCGGCACATAGAGCGGCTGGCGCATCAGCGTGGTCCAGTCCTTCGGCGGCGGAATACGGTCGGCCAGATAGGGGAACACATCCTTGATGTGGATCATCCCGATCACATGGTCGAGCGTGTCGCGATAGACCGGCATGCGCGAATGGCCGTGCTCGCTAAAGGCCGCGACCATGTCTTCCCAACTGATCGTGGCCTCGACCGCGATGATCTCGCTACGCGGCACGGCGACATCGTCCGCATCGTGTTCGCTGAAATGCAGCAAATTGCGGAACATCTGGCGCTCGACCGACGAGAGATCGCCGCTGGCACTTTCGGGTGCGGTTTCCGAGCCCTGTTCGTCTTCGTGTTCGTCGATCGCCTCTTCGAGCTGCGCGCGCAGCGAGCGATCGCCCTCGCCGATCTTCAGGAATTTGCGCAAGGCGGGCAAAAGCCCGCCGCTACTGTCCGCGTCTCCGGCGGGGGATGGGGAATCGGGCATGGCCCTGCAAAGCGTCCTTCTCAAGTTTCGCGGTCACCATATGGGTCAGCGATACCCACTTTTGCAAGTATCGCTATCTCCAGTGCTTCCATCTTGTCCGCATCTTCATCGCCGGTCTCATGGTCGAAGCCGGCAAGATGGAGCAATCCGTGAACGATCAGATGCGTTGCGTGATGTTCGAGCGGCACGCCCTTTTCCTCCGCCTCGCGCGCGCAAGTCTCATATGCCAGCGCCAGATCACCCAAGAGCAAGGGGGGCATTTCGGGCGGGCCGTCCGGGGCGAGCGAGAGCAATTCCTCGCGCTCGAGCATCGGAAAGCTCAGCACATTGGTGGGCTTGTCGCGCTGGCGCCATTCGCGGTTGAGCGTGCGCACATCCTCGTCGGAGGTGAACAGCAGGCTGGTGTAGAGGCGCGGATTGGCGAGTTCGGGCACGATAGCGCCGCAAGCCTGCGCCGCGCGTTCGGCCAGTTCCTCCCACTCGCGCGCTTTTGTATCCGGGCCAGGCCAGCCCTCGATGTCGATATCGAGCTGCATCAGGCCGCCCCGTACGCCGGATCGCAGCCAGCGATGCGACACATGCGACACTGTCTTAAAGCAAAAAAGCCTGTGCCCCGCGCAGACCTGCAAAAACCGGCGAAACGAAGGACTGGCAATGCGTGGCTCATGCCTGCCACCTAGCGCGGACAGCGCGAGTAGGAAAGAAGAGGTGTTGGAGCGGATTCCTCACGTAGGTGCGAGGATGCCATTCAAGCACCGTTCATGGCGAAAGGCGCTCTGCTTGGACTCCCTGATTGCGCGAGGTCCTGCATGGATTCGGTCGAGCGTGACGCACTGAGCAAGGTCCCAGCCATCACTCTGGGCTTCTGGGTCATCAAAATATTGGCAACGACCTTCGGCGAAACCGCCGGTGATGCCGTGAGCATGAGCTGGCTGGGCGAAACGACCGCTCAAGCGGGGCATTCCGGCATTAACGGTTACCTTGTTGGAACCGCTATCTTCGCCGCAGCCCTCGCGCTGCTGGTGGCAGCCCAGATCAGGGCGCGCCAATTCCATCCGTACCTGTATTGGAGCACTATCGTCGCCTCGACGACGGTGGGAACAACCATGGCGGATTTCGCGACCCGGTCGATGGGGATTGGCTATCCCGGTGGATCGATCCTGCTTCTTGCGTTGGTGCTGGGCAGCCTGGCCGCTTGGTATCGCGCGCTCGGTTCTGTCAATGTTGCCGACGTCCACGAACCCCGTTCTGAGGTTTTCTACTGGATAACGATCACCTTCTCGCAAACGCTCGGCACCGCACTAGGGGACTGGGTGGCGGACGGCTCGCTCGGCTATCTCGGCGCGGCAGCGATTTTCGGTGCGCTGCTTGCCATCATCGCGCTGTGTTATTGGAAGACCGCAATCGACCGCGTCATTCTGTTCTGGGCCGCGTTCATCCTGACGCGCCCGCTTGGCGCAACGGTGGGAGACTTCCTCGACAAGCCGATTGCAAAGGGAGGGCTTGAGTTCAGCCGAACTACCGCATCGGCGGTGCTCATCGGCACGATCATTCTGCTCATTCTGCTCGTCCCGCAACGAGCGCACAAGGGAGCCACTTCCGCTCAGCCAAAAGCCACCGAACCTGCGTAGCGCTTCGGTCAGTGAGTAACCAAAAGCGGAAAAGCGCCATTCAACACATTTATGGCGTAACGATCACTCTGGCACCGTCTCGCCCGAACCGCCAAACTCGATTGGGAAGTCGCGATATTTGGGCAAGCCGTCCATCATTGGCAGAACGGTCTCCGCATAGTTGACGTGAAGGATCGGCTCGAATTCAAGGCCGGGCAGAGTTGCCGCCATCACATCAACCACGCCCAGGGTGGGGTGTGCGATCATGAGGTGGCCGCCGCAGTTGCGGCAGAACTGGCGGTGGCTGATGCTTTCCCGGGTCTTGTGGAAAGTTGCCACTTGTTGCGCGCCTTGCGTAATCCGGACATCCTCCGCAGCCCAGATCGTCGAGCAATGGATCGGACTCGCAGACCAGGATCGGCAGGACTCGCAGTGGCAATATCCCATCGCGGCTGGCGCCCCGGTTGCCTCGATCGCGACCGCTCCGCAAAAGCAGGTTCCGACATACAGCGGGCCTTCGTCTTCGGCTTTCATTTGGCATTCTCCATTGGCCGATTTCGCAAGGAAGCGGTTGGGCACGCGATCTCACCGCAGTGACAGGACTCAATCTATCCTTCGGTGCAAATTCCCATAAGGGAACTGAGAAGAAGCAACCATGGCAAATGCTTCCACCACGCAGGCGAGCCATTCGCCTATCGACCCCAGAAAAGCTTGCTGTCCTCGCTCCGCTACTCCGCCTTGCCTTCATAGGCTTCGACGATCCGGCCCACGATCGGGTGGCGCACCACGTCCGCCGCGGTGAAGCGCGTCACTGCGATGCCATCGACGCCTTCGAGCCTCCCCACCGCATCGGCGAGCCCGCTCATCCGGTCGCCGCCGGGGATATCGACCTGCTTCGGGTCGCCGCACACCACCATGCGGCTGTTCTGGCCGAAGCGGGTGAGGAACATCTTCATCTGTTCGCGCGTGGTGTTCTGCGCCTCGTCGAGGATGATGAAGCTGTCAGCCAGCGTGCGGCCGCGCATGAAGGCGATCGGCGCGATCTCGATCTCGCCGCTGGCCAGCCGCCGCTCGACCTGCTCGGGCGGCATGCAGTCATACAGCGCGTCGTAAAGCGGGCGCAAATAGGGATCGACCTTTTCCTTCATGTCGCCGGGCAGGAAGCCGAGCCGCTCGCCCGCTTCCACCGCCGGGCGGCTCAGGATCAGCCGCTGCACGCTGCCGCTGATCAGCTGCGCCACTGCCTGCGCCACCGCGAGGTAGGTCTTGCCGGTGCCCGCCGGGCCGAGCGCGAAGATGATGTCGTCACGCGCGAGCTGGCGCATGTAGGGGATCTGGTTGGCGCTGCGCGGAACGATCGTCTTGCGGCGCGTGCGGATCATGATCGGCGGCGCATCGAGTTCGCCGCTTATGATCCCTTCCAGCGTCGGCTCGTTCGACATGGCGATCAGCGATTCGATCGCCCCGGCGTCGAGGTCCTCGCCCCGCGCCAGCCGGTCATACATGGTCTGGAGCACGTCGCGGGCGCGCGCCACGCTGTCTTCCGGCCCCTCGATCACAACCCGGTCGCCGCGCGCCGAGATGAAAGTGCCGAGCCGGTTCTCCACCTGCACGAGGTTGGCGTCGAACTGTCCGAACAACGGGCCGAGCAGCGACTGGTCTTCGAAGCTCATCTCGGTCCGGGCGCGGCGCGGTTCGCGCGCGACTTCTGGAAAGGCGGATACGGTGTTTCCGGGTCCGCGGGCGGGCTTGCTGGCAGGTTTGCGGGCCATGCGCTCCTTTCGACTTAAGCGAGTCGGAATCTAGGCTCGAATGCGGCCAAGGCAAGCGAACCCCCGCAACGTGGCAGTGGAAAGTAATCGGGTTGAAAGAATCGGGGCGCCTCGTCATCCTCTGCGCCCTGCTCACAAGCCCGGGAGAATCCGATGCTCCGCCTGCTCGCTGCACCTGCCATCCTTCTGACAATCGCCGCCTGCTCGCAGCCCGAAGAGGCCGCACCGCCGGCCGAGACCGCGGCGGAGGATGTGTCGCCCGCGCCTGCGAGCCGCGACGAGGACATCCGGCATTTCCTGGCGCAGGAATATGCCGACTATTTGCCCTTGAGCTATGCCGTGGCCTGGACCGACCTCGACAGTGACGGCGCAGACGAAGCGATCGTGCATGTCGTCTCGCCGATGCTGTGCGGATCGGGCGGCTGCAACACGCTGGTGCTGGCGAGCGCAGGGCCGATGTGGCGCAAGGTAGGCGACATCAGCGTGTCGCGCACCCCGATCGCGGTGATGGAATCGAGCAGCAATGGGTGGAAGGACATTGCCGTGGCGATCGCGGGTGGCGGTGGGCCTTCGGGCAGCGCCCTGCTCAAGTTCGACGGCACGAAATACCCTTCGAACCCCACGGTCCCACCCGCAGAAATGACCGCGGCTGCCGGGAATCAGGTGTTGGCAGAAGAACCCGAACTGATCGAGCTCAAGCCCGAGACGGCATCAGCCGACTGACGACAGCGCCGCGACTTTCGGGATACCCCGCAGCGAGTTCGGGCCCGCTTCTGCGAGTTCTGCCGTCACGAGGTCGCCAATCGCGCAATCGGCTTCGAACCACACGCTTTGCAGCCAGGGCGACTTGCCCAGCCATTGGCCGGGGTGCTTGCCCTTGCGTTCGACCAGCACTTCGCAGGTCTTGCCCACGCTCGCCTGGTTGAACGCCAGCTGGTCGCGGTTGAGCGCGGCCTGCAGCCGCTGCAGCCGCTCGTCCATCACTTCGCGGGCGATCTGGCCGTCCATCGTCGCGGCGGGCGTGCCGGGGCGGGCCGAATATTTGAAGCTGAAGGCCTGCGCGTATTTGACTTCGTCGACGAGGCTCAGCGTGCCCGCGAATTCCGCCTCGGTCTCGCCCGGGAAACCGACGATGAAATCGCCCGACAGCGCGATATCGGGCCGGGCTGCGCGGAAACGCTCGAGCAAACGCAGATAGCCTTCGGCGGTGTGGCTGCGGTTCATCGCCTTGAGCACGCGGTCATTGCCGCTCTGCACCGGCAGGTGGAGATAGGGCATCAGCTTGGCGATTTCGCCATGCGCGGCGATCAGCGCCTCATCCATGTCCATCGGGTGGCTGGTGGTGTAGCGGATCCGCTCCAGCCCATCGATCGCGGCGAGCGCGTGGATCAGGCCGGCGAGGCCTTGTCTCCTGCCCTTGTCGTCTTCGCCTGACCAGGCGTTGACGTTCTGGCCCAGCAGCGTGATCTCGCGCGCACCGGCTTCAACCAGTTTCTGCGCTTCGCTCACCAGATCGCCGTAAGGGCGGGAAATTTCGGCCCCGCGCGTATATGGCACCACGCAATAGGTGCAGAATTTGTCGCAGCCTTCCTGCACCGTCAGGAATGCGGTCGGGCCGATCTTCCTGCGCTGCGGCAGAGCATCGAATTTGGCGATCGCGGGCATGTCCGTATCGGTCGCGCGTTCGCCCGCCACCGCCTTGTCGAGCATTTCGGGCAGGCGGTGATAGGCTTGCGGGCCGACCACCATGGAAACCGCCGGGGCGCGCGCCATGATCTCTTCGCCTTCGGCCTGCGCGACGCAGCCCGCGACCGCGATCAGCGGCTTCTTGCCCGCTTCCTCGCCCGCTTTTACCAGCCGGCCGATGTCCGAATAGACCTTCTCCGCCGCCTTCTCGCGGATGTGGCAGGTGTTGAGCACCACCAGGTCCGCATCCTCGCCCTCGGGCGCGGGCGTGATCCCGCGCGCAGCCAGCATCTCGCCCATGCGATCGCCATCATAGACGTTCATCTGGCAGCCGAAGCTTTTGACCCGGTAGGTCTTGGGTGTGTCAGTCGGTTTCATCGGAGGCGGCGCTTTAGCGCCGATGCTGGCGGGGTTCAATCACCCTGCACAAACCCAGTTTGTGCAGAGACGGTTGAAGCACTGCCTTTCTTTGCGTGCGATCTGTCGGAAGATAATTGCGGCCCTTCGACAAGCTCAGGGCGAACGGAGTTAATCAAGAACCCAATTCAATCATGGTGTTTCGTCGCCTACGCGCTGCGTTCAATGAAAAGGGCGGCACATGGCCGCCCTCTCCTTCAGCGTTGCAGGACCGGTCAGGCAACCGTTGCCTTCACGATCTTGCCCGGTTCGCGTGGTGGCTCGCCCTTGGGCAGCGCGTCGATGTGTTCCATCCCGCTCTCGACCTGGCCCCACACGGTGTACTGGTTGTCGAGGAAGCGCGCGTCGTCGAAGCAGATGAAGAACTGCGAATTGGCGCTGTGCGGATAGTTGGTCCGCGCCATCGAACAGGTGCCGCGCACATGCGGCTGTGCGTTGAATTCGGCCTGCAGGTCCGGCTTGTCGCTGCCGCCCATGCCGGTGCCGGTCGGGTCGCCGCCCTGCGCCATGAAGCCGGGGATCACGCGGTGGAACACCACGCCGTCGTAAAAGCCTTCATTGGCGAGCTCGGTGATCCGCTCGACATGGCCCGGTGCGAGATCGGGGCGCAGCTTGATGACGACATCCTTGTGTTCGCCATCGCCGGTGTCGAGCGTGAAAGTGAGCGTATCGGCCATCTTTGAATCTCCTTCGGTTGCGCTGGCCTATAATGAGTTGTCAGCCGGAGTCACCCTCCTGCTTGCCTTTTCGCCCTGCCCGCCTAGACCGTGCGCATGTCCGACGAAGCGCGCCTCGACGAAGACGACATCCTGCTGGCGGAAGCCCCGCCAGAGGAAGGCGCGCGCCCTGACGACCGGATCGACGACGAGCGCCACGACGAGGAAAACCGGCTCAAGCCCGAATATCTTCGCGCGGTGCGCGAAGCGCTGGAAGAGGGCGACAAGGGCGCGGTCTATGAACTGGTCGAGCCGCTGCACCCGGCCGACATCGCCGACCTGTTCGAGCTGATCGACCGCGACGAGCGCGGAGCGCTGGCCGCCGCGATCACTGACCTGATGAGCTCGGACGTGATCGCCGAGCTCAACGATTACGTCCGCGAAGACATGATGGAGGCGCTGCCCGCAGAAGCGGTCGCCACCATCGCTGAACAGCTTGAGACTGACGACGCGGTCCAGCTGATCGAAGACCTGGACGAGGAAGACCAGCAGGCGGTGCTGGCCGAACTCGATGCGGAAGACCGCGCGGCGATCGAAAGCGCGCTGGCCTATCCTGAAGAGACCGCCGGCCGCCTGATGAGCCGCGATTTCGTGGCCGTGCCCGAACACATGACGGTGGGCGACGTGATCGACTACCTGCGCGGGCGGCTCGATATCTCGAGCGATTTCTTCGAAATCTTCGTGGTCGACGAGCGGCACCACCCGGTCGGCACCTGCGCGCTCAGCTGGATCCTCACCACCCCGCGCCATATCGCGCTGTCGGACGTGATGAAGCGCGACCAGACGCTGATCCCGGTCACGATGGACCAGGAAGAACTGGGCCTGATGTTCCAGAAATACGGGCTGATCTCGGCTGCCGTGGTGGACGAGAACGGGCGGCTGGTGGGCCAGATGACGGTGGACGACGTGATCCACATCATCTCCGAAGAGGCCGGTGAGGACGTGCTGCTGCTTTCCGGTGCGGGCGACGGCGACATCAACGAGCCGATCCTCGAAGCCTATGGCGCGCGCGTGCGCTGGCTTATCGCGAACCTCGGCACCGCGTTGGTCGGCAGTGCGATCATCGCCATGTTCGGCGCCGCGATCGAGAAACTGGTCGCGCTGGCCGTGCTGATGCCGATCGTCGCCAGCATCGGCGGCAATGCCGGTACGCAGACCATGGCAGTTGCGGTGCGCGCCATCGCCACCAACCAGCTCACCCGCGCCAACACCTGGCGCATCGTCGCGCGCGAATTGCGCGTGGCCTTGCTCAATGGCGCCACCATCGCCGTGCTGATCGGGATCGGCACAGCTGCAATCTTCACTCCACACCTCGGCGCGGTGATCGCCGCCGCGATGATCGTGAACATCATCGTGGCTGGCATGGCCGGGGTACTGGTGCCGGTGGTGTTCGAACGTCTTCGGCAGGACCCGGCAGTCGCCAGCAGCGTGTTCGTGACCATGATCACCGACAGCATGGGCTTCTTCGCTTTCCTGGGGCTGGCGGTCGCGAGCGGGTTGGCGGGATAGGCTGAAGCCCCTATGTGGCGCACATGCCGCTCCACATGACCAAGATCGCCTACCGTTCTGGCAGCATCGAAAACCTTCGCCGCTGGGTCGAAGCCGGCGAGCGTGCGGAGATGACGACGCGTTACCTGCCCAAACGGCACGAAGAGATGATCGGCGGGTCACTCTACTGGATCATCGACCACACGATCGTGGCGCGCAGCCCGATACTGGAATTCGAACAGCGGCCCGACGGGCGCTGGACGATCTGGCTCGAACCCAAGCTGGTCTCGGTCCACCCGCGCCCAAAGCGCGCGCACCAGGGCTGGCGCTATCTCGCCGATGCCGACGCGCCGCGCGACCTTGAGGAAGGCGAGGACGTGAGTGACGCCATGCCCGGGCGGCTTGCGGGCAAGCTGGAAAAACTGGGGCTGATCTAGACTCGCGATTGGGCGGGCGGCGCCCGTTCAGTTCAACGCGACAGCAGCACTTGCGTTACCGCTGTTTCCAGCATGAGGTCTTTGCTCTGCCCTACCGGATTGGGAGCAATGACGAATTCGGGAACCACCCCCCTTGCCCCTTCCGATCCTGACGGGCGCACCATGTAAGCCTTGGGATACACGATGCTGGCGCCGGAATGGGACAGGCTGAAGCTTTCAACCGCGCCATAAGTGGTCGGAACATCGGCCGTTTCCTCACCCATGATGGTCGCAATACCGAGGTCCTGCATCAGCGCGGCAATGACGGCCGCGTTCGAATAGCTGTGGCGGTTCACGAGCACCCACACGCGGCCTCCGAACGCGTTGTCGGCGATGGGTTGCGTCTCAGGCAGTTCGATCGAGACCAGCTCGCCCTCTTCGGCATCCGCCACCGCCGCTGCCAACCGGCCGGCAATCGTATCCGGATCGCGAGGCCGATCGGCCCACACGGCCTTGGTGTTCGAGCCAGCCCTGACCTCGTATCGCGATGCATAGCGATAAGGGGCGTCCACCAGCCGGGCGATGATGAGATCGGAGAAGCTGGCATCGCCGCCGCCATTGTCGCGTAGGTCGATTATCAGGTCTTGCGCGCCGCTTTCGGCCATTGCTGCAAAGGCTTCGCTGACGAAGGCGCGGAACGGTTCGATCGCATAGGCATCGCCACCTTCCCCGCGCTCGCTCTCGGTGGCCGAGAATGGCCCGGGCTGGAGGTAGAACACGCCGTCTCCCAGGTCGCGGTGGATTCGTGCGCCTGCCTTCCGGTCAGGGCGTGGCAATGCGCGGGCTCCCTGCAGGGCGTACATGTCGCCAATCGCCACGGCAGAGACGCGATGCGAACCGGGTTTGCCATCGGGGGCAATGTAATCGACCTGAAGATCGTCGACAGGGCCGAAGATCAGATAGAGGTAAGCGGGCATCCCCATTTCGACCTGCGAACGAAGCAGGCGCAAGTTATCGGCAGAGACAATCTTCCTTGCGCGGCTCTCGAACTCCGAAACAGCTATCCCGCCAAGCGCCGCGATCCGCGATCCGCGATCCGGGCGGCAAGGTAGCGCCTTCGCCCGTCCAATTGTCGGTGATCATCCTCTCGCCGCGATAGACGATCGAGATCGGAATGATTTTGCCGCCATTGCCGATATGGGCAAAAACATCGCCCAGCGCCGCTTCGGTTTTCGAATGGCCGATATTCCCGAAAGCCATCGCGTCATGCAGCATCAAGTGGAATTCGGCACGCGGCACCGGCCCATCTATGCGGGCCAGCAACTCCTGCAGATGGGCGTCGTAGTCTGCCTTGCTGCGCCGGGCGAACAGATTGACGTGTTCTTGCTGCAGCCTGGCATACAACGTCTCGAGGTCTTCCCGGGCCTCTTGCTCGGTGTAGCAATTGGCGCAGTCATCTGCCGTTTGGGCATGAGCAGGCGCGAATGTAGCGAGTAGCAGAAGAGCGAGAAATGTGCGGGCAAGTCTAAAAGTCATCCGGGGCGCATAGCAAGGCACGCCCAGTGGTCAACCGAAGGCCCGCACAGTCTGATCCTTGAGTTCGGGCCGTAGCACTATAACCGGGCGGCTTGCGGGCAAGCTGGAAAAGCTGGGGCTTTTTTGACCGAGATTGTCTTTCTGACTGTTCCGAGGCATGATCGGCCTTGGGTCGCCTCTGTGGAGGATGTCCGATGGAACGCGGGATCGAGAGCGGGCTGACGCTGACCGAAGAACAAGCAATCGAGAAGATAAGAGCACTGGGCTTTCATCCGGTCGTGGTCGAAGTGCCGCCGGCAGACAACGAATTCCACTGGCACGATTTCGACTCGGTTTTCTACATCCTCGAGCGCGGTCTGGATGTCACCGATATGGAAACCGGCCAGACGGTTTCGATTGTCGAGGGTGACTGGGTCAACGCTCCAGGCGGTTTTGCGCATCGAGAGAAGCACGATGGCTTCAAGGCCGTGTTCGGCGTCTCCGTAGATCCGGAAACCCTGCAATTTCCATTGGAGCGCCCGCTGCCAGTCACTGCCTAGTCCGGTACGGGCTTGCGAAAGCGCTCCATCACCAGCCGCACGTCGTATTGCGCGTCCTGTTCGGGCGGCAGGGCGAATTCGGCGTAGCTCGCCGCGAGCTCGTCCATTCGCTCGGCGATCCGCACTGTATTGTAGCCATGACTGACCACGAAGCGGCGGCGCTGGAGGATCTGCGGCACCACGATCCGGGCAAACTGTTCGGCCGGCATGCCGGGCTTCATGAATTGCTCGGGGCCGATCGCGGTGAACACCCAGCCGGGCACGATCAGCCCTGCATGGACATGCTCGGGCAAGTCTTCGCGCAAATTCTCCGTCAGCCCAAGCACGGCGTGCTTGGCCGCGATATAGGCCGCCGATTGCGGCATGGCGCAGAAGAAGCTGTTCTCACTCCCGGTGTTGTAGAGCGCGCTGGGTGCCTCCTGCGCGACGAGGCGCGGCGCGAAGGCGCGGCAGCAATTCCACACGCCCCAGAAGTTGATATCGAAATGCGCGCGCGCCACAGCGGGATCGACTTCCCACATCTTGCCGCGAGGGCCGCCCACCCCGGCATTGCTGAGCACGAGATGCACTTCACCCAGCTGGGCGAACGCCGCTTCCGCCAGCGCTTCGACCTGCTCGGGATCGCTCACATCGCACGGATGCGCCAATGCACCGGGGATCGAGCCCACCGCCTTGTCGAGCTTCTCGCCCGGCAGGTCGGCCAGCATCACGCTGATGCCCTGCGCCGCGAGTTCGCGCGCGATGGCAAGGCCGATCCCGCTCGCCCCGCCGGTAATCACTGCCGTGCGAGGCGAGAAAGAGCTCATGTGCGCGCGCTTTCTTGTTGATCGCTTGCCATGCCACCCGCACCCTCCGCCCTGCCACCCGGATGATATCCCGGTAGGCTCCGGGTGGCAGGGCGGAGGGAGCGGGTGGCTAGGTCGGTCATTCAGGCACCGCTTTTCTCAGCGACGCGGCGCAGCACGTTGACGTAGGTTTCGGGGCTTTGCGCGCCGGGCACCATGAAGCGCCCGTTGACGATCATCGCCGGCACGCCCGAGATATTCAGGTCCCACGCCTGCTGTTCCTCGGCGATCACGCGCGCTTCGAGATCGTCATCCTCGAGCGCCGCCTTGGCCGCTTCGCGATGCAGGCCGACAGTTGCGGCAATGTCGAGCAAGGTCGCGGGATCGGAGACATTGCGGCGTTCGTTGAAATGCGCGCGGAACAGCGCGAGCTTGAGATCGGTCTGGACCTTCGGCCCGGCCTCTTCCAGCGCAAAGGCGAGCAGTTTGTGCGCGGCGCGGGTGTTCCACATCATCGGCGGCGGCGCTTCGCCCGCGCCTTCATATGCCAGCGAAACCCCGGCGCTGTCGGCAATCGACTTCATCTGCCCACGGATCGCCGCGCCCTCCTCGGCGCTGCGGCGATATTTGCGCTGGAGGTGCGATTCCTGGTCTTCGCCTTCAGGCGGCATGTCGGGATTGAGCTCGAACGGGCGCCAGCGCAGCTGCGCCTCGACCTCGCCCTCCAGTTCCTCCAGCGCCTTGGTCAGCTGCCCATAGCCGATCAGGCACCAGGGGCACATCACATCCGAATAGATATCGATCGTAAGGCGTTGAGGCTGGGTCATCGGTCGAGCCACCATGTTACAAGGTGATGCGCAATCACAAAACTGCGCGGAAAGATCAGGTCATCGGTACCGCGATCGCCCGCCGCGCGCGCCGCTTCCAGCTCTTCGCGAGTGAACCAGCGGGCATCGTCAAGTTCGGTGGTGTCGATCGTGAGTTCCGGATCGTCGGTCACCGAATAGCAGCCGATCATCAGCTGGCTGGGGAACGGCCAGGGCTGGCTGGCGACATATTGCACGTCTCGCGCGCGCACGCCCGCCTCTTCCCAGATTTCACGCGCAACCGCTTCCTCGATCGTCTCGCCCGGCTCGACGAAACCGGCCAAGGCCGAATACATGCGCGGCGGGAAACGCGGCTGGCGGCCGAGCAGCAAGCGCCCTTCATGTTCGACCAGCATGATCGTGACCGGGTCAGTGCGAGGAAAATGCTGTGCGTCGCAGCTGCTGCAATTGCGCTGCCAGCCGCCCTTGGCCAGCTTGGTAGGGCCGCCGCAGCGCGCACAGAAGCGGTGCCGCGCGTGCCAGTCGACCAGGCTGCGCGCACCGCCATAGGTCGCCAGTTCGCCGGGTTGGAGCGCCTGCATCGCACTCCATATCTGCGGATTGGCATAGGCCGGGCCGGTCGCGCCTTCATCGGGCACAGGGGCAAAACAGGCCTTTCCGTCGAGCAGGCCGAGGAAGCACAGCTCCGCCGTTTCGGGCACATCGGCCAGCGTGCCCCATTCGAGCGCGCCGGAATCGTCGAACACGGGATTGAGTCCATCGAGCCTGAGCACCCGCGCGCGCCAATTCATCTGCGCCGCCAGCGCATCGTCATCGACGCGGATATGATCCGCACGCTCGATCGGCGAGCCCGAGAAGGCGATGTTCGCGCGGTCAGCCAAGCGAGAACGCCCTTTCGTTGACGCCGAGGTCCTTGGCGAGAGCGGCAAGGAATTCGTCGCGGATGGGATAGGATTCGGAAGGCATGTACTGGACGAACAGCCCCGCCCGCAGGCCCGAACCGAAATCGACCGAAGCCAGCGTGCCGGCCGCGCCGCCCCAGCCATAGGTCTGCCCGACCACGCGGCCACCCGCGCCAAATTGCTGACCGGCCACCCATGTGCCTTCCATGGTCGCGGTTTCCGGCAGCAGGTTTGACGTCCCGATGCGCACGGCGGTCTCGCCCATCACGCGCCTGCCATCGATCTTTCCGTAGCCCAGCAGCATCTTGAGGAAGCGGTCATAATCGCGCGGGCTGCTGACAAGGCCCGAACCGCCCCACGCCAGCGGCGGCCGGTCGAGGAAGATCGAATTGCCCGCCGGATCCATCGGCAGCGGCATTCCGGCGAGAATGCCGTAATTGTCGGTCAGCCGCCCCACTTCGCTTTCGGGCACCTGCCAATAGGTGCTGTCCATGCCGCATGGGTCGAACATGCGTTCCTGCATGAACTGGGCGAAGTCCTGGCCTGAAGCCGCCTCGATCACGCGGCCGAGCAGGTCGATACTCGCGGAATAGCTCCATTTGGTACCCGGTTGCAGAAGCAGCGGAAGCGCGGCGAGCCGGTCTGCCCATGCTTCGAGCGAAGGAGCGGAACGCACTTGCGGCATCCCCGGGATCGGCAAGCGGCTGACCTGGCCCGAAGTGATGCCGTTCGCGCGATAGGCATCGAGCAGCGGCCCCTTGTTGACGATGTCGTAGCCGAGCCCAGCAGTATGAGTGAGCAGTTGGCGGATCGTGATCGGACGCTCGGCCGGGACAGTATCGTCGAGCGGGCCGTCGGCGCGCTTGAGCACGCGCATTTCGGCAAAGGCCGGGAGAATTTCGGCCAGCGGCTGGTCGATGCCGATCTTGCCGTCTTCCAACAGCATCATCGTGGCCATGCCGGTGATCGGCTTGGTCATCGAATAGATGCGATAGAGCGAATCGATCCCGGCCGAAGTCGCTCCCCCGAATTTGAGCGTTCCGCGTGCAACGGTGTGCGGATCATCAAGGCCCCAGCCGAAGCTGGCGACCATATTGGGGACCTTGCCGCCATTCACATAATGCCCGATGCGCTCGGCAACATTGGGCCATGCGGCGCCGACATCATGCGCCCGCAACAGGTCGCTGCCCAGCGGCATGCCGGCCAGCACGCCGCCGGCAGCAAGATAGGCGCTGCCGCGCAGCAGATTTCGACGCGATAATTGGGAAGCCGGAAATTCGCGGAAAGCCATTAGAGGGTCCTCTTTTGCAACCGAGCGGGATGCTGTTTGAGCGATTGGCGGCGACGGGTCAATTGGCCCTTGCATCGCAAAAGTGTCTTACTAATATAAGACACATGCTGAACCTCATCTCTATCCTGATCGGTATCGTCGCGCTGGTGATCGTGGTCCCTGCGCAAATCCCCCTGCTTGGCGCGCTCAACTGGATCGCCTTGCCGCTGGTGGCGGTCGGCATCGGGCTGGGCCAGCTCTCATCCAGCCGCGGTGGGCGCAATTTCTGCCTGATCGTCGGCCTGATCGCCGTGGTCCGCCTGAGCCTGGGCGGCGGAATCATCTAACCCCTGGCAGCCAGCGCCAGCCGCGCGGCCTTGGCGAAGAGCGTCGGCAGCCCGGCCTCCTCGATCCGTTCGAGTGGCCACCATTCGCCATCTCCATCGGGCTCGCCTTCAAGCCTGACCAGTTCCAGCGTCAGCGAAGCGTGAGTGAAGACATGCCTCACCGCGCCCAGCGACAGTTGCGCACCCGGCACCGGAGGCATTGCCGAACCGTCGGCCTGCGCGCTCCAGCCATCGTCGGGCAGCGCCCGCATTCCGCCCAGCATGCCATTGCCGGGCCTGGTGACCAGCCACACCGCGCCATCCCGCTCGATCCAGTAGGCGCGCCCTTGCCGCTCAGGCTTGGGCTTTCTGGGAGCCTTGACCGGCAAACGCGCGGGATCGCCCTTGGCGCGCGCGGCGCAATCGCCCGCCAGCGGGCACAGCAGGCACCTCGGATCGCGCGCGGTGCAGATCTGCGCGCCGAGGTCCATCATGGCTTGCGCGAAATCCCCGGCGCGTTGCTCTGGAGTAATCTCTTCCGCCCTCTCCCGGATCGCCTTTCGCGCAGCCGGCAGCGGCTCGGTGATTGCGAACAGCCGCGCGACCACCCGCTCGACATTGGCATCGACCACCACGGCGCGCTGTCCAAAGGCAATCGCCGCCACTGCTGCTGCCGTGTAGGGCCCCAGACCCGGCAACCCGCGCAGTGCTTCCTTGCTCTCGGGAAATCCGCCGCGTGCCGCCACGGCCCGCGCGCATTTGAGCAAATTGCGGGCGCGCGAATAATATCCCAGCCCCGCCCACGCAGCCATCACCTCGGCCTCTTCCGCTGCGGCCAGTGCTTCGACCGTGGGCCAGTTTGCGACGAATTTCGCGAAATATGGCTTCACCGCGGCAACCGTGGTCTGCTGCAGCATCACTTCAGACAACCACACGCGATAGGGCCAGGCCGGATCGCTTGGCCGCGGCGCGCGGGGCGGATTGCGCCATGGCAGGTCGCGCGCATAGGCATCGTACCAGTGGAGCAATGCGTCGGAGATGGTCTTGGCGCTGGCAGTCACGCCGGGCCTATGGCATTGGCGGCACCCAGATGGAAAGCGATAAGCCACCCAAACCGGCAGGAAAGCAGGGCCCGCGCAAGCCAGCGCAGCCCTATTCCCGCCCGCGTGGCGGCTCTCCAAAGCCGATCGGCGAACTGATGCCGCAGATCGGGCGCACAGCTTTCCGGCGCTTCGGTTTCGTGCAGAGTTCGGTCGTAACCCGTTGGCCCGAGATCGTCGGCCCGATCCACGCCCGCGTCTGCGCGCCCGAAGCGATCCGTTTCCCGCCGGGCGAGAAGACCGACGGCATCCTGCAACTGGTGGTGGTTCCGGCGCATGCTCCGCTGATCCAGCAGGTGACGCCTGAGATCATGGATCGCGTGAACCGCTTTTTCGGT
The DNA here is from genome assembly GCF_036324225.1 of Altererythrobacter litoralis. Taxonomy (NCBI): domain Bacteria; kingdom Pseudomonadati; phylum Pseudomonadota; class Alphaproteobacteria; order Sphingomonadales; family Erythrobacteraceae; genus Altererythrobacter; species Altererythrobacter litoralis. The sequence continues at coordinate 169,440 of NZ_JAZDQV010000004.1, read as the reverse complement.
TACAAGGCGGTGGCGCGGGTAAAGCTGCGGCAAGGTGAGGTTAAGCCGCCGCGTGCTGAAACGCCCGCCAAACCGCCGCCATCGCTCAAGCCGATCCCGATGGAATTGGGTGACAGCCTGCGCGATATCGGCGATCCCGAACTGCGCGCCGTACTGGAATCGCTCGCCCGCAGCCTGGGCGACAAGGAGGCCAAGACCAAGTGAAAGCGTTCAAGATTGCTCTTTTGGCCGGCACGCTGGTGATGGCCACTGGCTTCGCGCCCGACTGGACCATCACTGTCGCCAAGACCGATGCCGGCCATCTGATCGGCAATCCGGATGCCACCACCAAGGTCGCCGAATATATCAGCTATACCTGCTCGCACTGCGCCGATTTCGCCCGCAGCGGCGATCCCGCGCTCAAGATCGGCTATGTCCGGACCGGCAAGGTCTCGGTCGAGATCCGCCACTTGCTGCGCGACCCGATCGACCTCACCGCAGCGATGCTCACCCATTGCGGCGCGGCAGACAAGTTCGCGCTCAACCACGCTGCGATCATGCTGAGCCAGGACAAGTGGTTGCCCGTGGCGGCTAGTTCCACGCAGGCGCAGCGCAATCGCTGGTCGAACCCCGATCGCGCCGCTGCGCGCCGCGCGATTGCCGCCGACCTCGACTTCTACCAGCTGATGGAAGGCCGCGGCTATCGCACCACCGATATCGATCGCTGCCTGGCGGACAGCGCGATGGAGACCAAGCTGGTCCAGGCCTCGCGCGACGACACGGTCCGGTTGGGGCTGAGGGGCACGCCAAGCTTCACGATCAACGGCAAGCTGCTCGACAATGTCCACAACTGGCCCGCGCTGCAGCAGGCGATTGACGCCCAACTCGTTGCTAGACCCGCCGACAAGCCCTGACCGAGACACTTGTGGATAGCTGAGCCTCGTGCTTCACCCTCTACCCCGCTTGGTATAGCCTCATCCCTTCGAGCCAAAGGATTCAAAACAGATGACGATTTCGCGCCGTATCCTCACCTCTTCGCTTGCTGCCGGCCTTGCGCTGGCATTGGCCGCGTGCAGCGGAACCGAAGAGGCTGATGAGACGCTGGCCGGCGAGCCCATCGCCGCCATCCCTGCTCCTGACGGGCAAGCCTGGACCGAAATGGTTACAGTGACACCCGAAGACGGCTATCTGGTCGGGAACCCCAATGCGCCGATCAAGCTGATCGAATATGCCAGCCACACTTGCGGGCATTGCGCAGAGTTTTCAGCGAACGGTTCGCCGCAGCTGAAGAAGCAATATGTTTCGACCGGCGTGGTCAGCCTTGAGCTGCGCAACCTCGTGCGCGATCCGCTGGACCTGACCATCGCGGCGCTGGTGCGTTGCGGCCAGCCGCAGAACATGATGCCCCTGGCTGACCAGGCCTGGGCTTCGATCGACGCCATTTTCGACAATGCGAACCGGAACGGCGCAGCGCTTGAAGCTGCAGCGCAATTGCCGCCCGAGCAGCGCTTTGTCGGTATCGCACAGGCTACCGGGCTGATTGATTTCTTCGCCGCGCGCGGGCTGAGCAGCGAACAGGCACGCACCTGCCTGTCCGACAACGCCAAGGTCGAAGCGATTGCAGCTCGTTCGCAGCAGCAGGGTACCGAACTGAACGTCACCGGCACGCCGACCTTCTTCCTCAATGGCAGGAAGTTGGACGTGAATACCTGGGCGGCGCTCGAACCGATCCTGCAGACCGCCGGCGCACGGTAAGCCGGCCAAAAAGGGGGGTACCATAGCGTAATGGAGATCCACCGGCTCAAGCTCAGCGGTTTCAAGAGCTTCGTCGAGCCGGCAGAATTGCGCGTGGAACCCGGGCTGACCGGCGTGGTCGGCCCCAATGGCTGCGGCAAGTCCAATTTGCTCGAAGCGATCCGCTGGGTGATGGGCGAAAATTCGCCGAAATCCATGCGCTCGGGCGGGATGGAAGACGTGATCTTTGCCGGGACGCAATCGCGCCCGCCGCGCGATTTCGCCGAAGTGGTGCTGCACGGGCGCGATGCCGAAGGCGAAGAGCTTTCCGTGACCCGCCGGATCGAGCGCGGTGCAGGCAGCGCCTATCGCGTCAACGGGCGTGACGTGCGCGCGAAGGACGTGGCGCTGACCTTCGCCGATGCCGCCACGGGCGCGCACTCCCCCGCGCTCGTCAGCCAGGGCAAGATCGCGCAGGTGATCGCCGCCAAGCCGACCGAGCGGCGCGCCATGCTGGAAGAGGCGGCAGGGATCGCGGGCCTGCACGTGCGGCGCAAGGATGCCGAAGGCAAGCTTCGGCAGACCGAAGCCAACCTCGCACGGCTCGAAGATTTGATGGCGGGTCTCGACGCGCAGATTTCCTCGCTGCGCCGCCAGGCCAAGCAGGCCGAGCGCTACACCAAGCTTTCCGAGCAGATCAAACTCGCCGAGGCGCGGCTGCTTTATGCGCGCTGGCGCGATGCCGCGCGCATGGCCGAAGAGGCGCGCAAGGCAGCGCAGGCGGCGGAAATTCGTGTGACTGAGGCCAAATCGGCCGCGGACGAAGCGCAAAAGGCGCAGGCGCAGGCCGCGCATGCCGTCAGCGAAGCACGTGACGAACTGGCCGACCGGCGCGATGACGCCAGCGCGCACGGCCACCGCATGGCTGCGCTCACCAGCCAGCTCGAAGCTGCCGAACAGCGGCTGGCCGACCTTGAGCGGCAGAAGACGCGGCTTGAGGAAGATCGCGGCGATGCCGGGCGTGTGACCCAGGATGCCGCGGAAGCACTAGCCCGACTCGAACGCGACCTTGCAGCCAGCGCGGCTGCGCTCGCCGCCGACGAAGAGCGCCGCCCCGACATCCTTCGCCGCACCGACGATGCCGACCGCGCTTCCCGCGGAGCGGAACTGGCGCTGGCTCGCGCAACCGCCGATCACGCCGGAGTAGAGGCCGAATGGCGCGTCGCCGAAGCCGAAATCGCGCAAGCGCAATCGCGGCTCGAGCGGCTCGAAGCCGATCGCGCGCGGCAGGAACGGCAATTGCAGGAGCTCGCTGCAGGCGGCGACCCGGCGGCGGTGGTGGAGCAGGCCCGCAACGAAGCGGAAACCGCTGCAAAGGCGCTCGAGCAATTGCGCGAGGCGTTGGCTCACGGGCAGGCACGCAAGGCCGAACTCCAGGCGCAGCGCGACGAAGCAGGAGCGGCATCGGCTTCGGCCCGGGCCGAGCTGGCAGGGGTCGAACGCGAGTACCAGGCATTGGTGCGCGACCGCGAAGCGCGCGAGCGGCAGGCGAAGGGCCGCGCAGGCCTTCCCGCTGCGCTCGACAAGGTGGCTGTCGCACCGGGCTATGAACGCGCATTGGCCGCTGTGCTCGGCCGCGATGGCAAGTCGCCGCTGGGCCGCCCCGAAGGCGACAGCGACGGCAGGTTCTGGACCGGCGGGAATGCGCCCGCGCCGCTCGTCGACAGCTTGCTGGCGCATATCACCGCCTGCCCGGACGAGCTGAAACCGCGCCTTGCGCTGGTGCATGTCGCGGACAGTGATGACGGGCGCACGCTGAAGCCAGGCGAATGGCTCGTCACCCGCGCAGGCCATTTGCGCCGTTGGGACGGCTTCGTGGCGCGCGGCGAAGGTGCGGCGGAAGCGGCGCGGCTCGAAGCCGCGAACCGGCTCGCCGAACTCGAACAGCAACTTCCCGGCCTCCGCGAAGCATTGGCAGCAAGCGAGCAGGCAGAAGCTTCCGTACGCGAAGAGCTGACAGCGCTGCAAACTGACCTTGTCGCGCGCGAGCGGGAGCTGGCACAGGCAGCCGATACCGAGCGGCAGGCATTGCGCGCGCTCGACCAGGCCGAGGCGGCGCGCGAACGCTATGCGGTGCGCAGCCGCGAAATCGAAGAGGCGCTGGCGCAGCTCGCCGAAGAGATCGCGGCAGCTGGCAAGGATGTTTCTGCCGCCGAAGCCAAGCGCGCAGGGCTGCCCTCACCCGACAGCGGCAGGGCAACGCTGGAAGCCGCACAGGCGCGCAATGAGGCCGCGCGTACCGCCGTGCAGGCGAGCGCCGCTGAGCTTGCCGCGCATGACCAGGCGCTGGCTGTGGCGCGCGAGCGCCTCGCCGCGCAACGCAGCGACAAGGCCAATTGGGAAGCCCGCTCGGGCGAAGCGGCGCGGCGCATGGCCGAAGTCGCGCGGCGGCTGGAAGAAATTGAGGAAGAGCGCGCCGTGGTCGCCGCCAAGCCCGCCGGGCTCATGGCGGAGATCGAACAGGGCGACACGATGCGCGCGCGGCTTGCCACCGAGCTGGCCGAAGCTGAACGGGTCGTAGCCGAGGCGCAAACTGCGCTCGATGCCGCCGATCGCGCCTTTGCCGAAGCCAATGAGACGCTCGCGACGCAGCGCGAAGCGCGCGCCGGTCTCACTGCAAGGGCCGAGAATGAGGAAGCGCGGCGCGGCGAGATGGCGCGCATTTCGGGCGAGCGCTTCCAGTGCCCTCCCCCGCTGCTGGCCGAGCGTTTCGAATTCGATCCCGAACAGGTTGCCGACGCGTCCGCCGAATCCGAAGCGATGGAGCAGCTCACCGCCAGCCGCGAACGGATCGGGCCGGTGAACCTGGTGGCAGCGGAAGAACTCAAGCGGATCGAGGAAGAACACGGCGCGAATGCGGGCGAACAGGCCGAGCTCGCCGAAGCGGTCAACCGGCTGCGCGGTTCGATCGGCAATCTCAACCGCGAAGGCCGCGAGCGGCTGCGCGCCGCATTCGAAGAGGTCGACGGGCATTTTCGCACGCTGTTTACGCGGCTGTTCGAAGGCGGGCAGGCGCATCTGGCGCTGGTGGATAGCGACGATCCGCTCGAAGCCGGGCTGGAAATCTATGCCCAGCCGCCGGGAAAAAGGCTGCAGAGCCTCAGCCTGCTGTCAGGCGGCGAGCAGGCGCTGACCGCGACCGCGCTGATCTTCGCGCTGTTCCTGACCAATCCTGCACCGATCTGCGTGCTTGACGAAGTCGACGCCCCGCTCGACGACGCCAATATCGAGCGCTTCTGCGACCTGCTCGATGCCATGGTGCGCGACACCAGCACGCGTTACCTCATCGTCACCCACAATGCGGTGACGATGAGCCGGATGCATCGCCTGTTCGGCGTGACGATGGCGGAAAAGGGCGTGAGTCGCCTGGTCAGCGTGGATTTGGGTGAAGCGGAACTGCTCGCAGCCGAATAGGGCTGCGGCAGAAGTCAGGCCTCCAGCGCGGCCGCCAGCCGGTTACGGATCGATTTGAGCTGCCGCCGGACGTCATCTCCGCCAGCCGATTGATCCACGGAAATCGCTACCCCCGGTTGCACAGCCAGCGGCGGCTTGCCCTGCGACTTTCCTTCGCGGATCGCCGCCTTGGCGCCTTTCAGCGTATAGCCTTCGCTGTTGACCAGCCGGTCGATTGTTTCGACCAGTGTCACGTCTTCGGGCCGGTAGTAACGACGCCCGCCGCTGCGCTTGAGCGGCTTGAGCATGGGAAATTGCTGTTCCCAATAACGCAGCACATGCTGCTTTATACCTAGCGCATCGCTCACTTCGCCGATGGTCCTCAGCGCGCTCGCGTCCTTGCCATCGTCGAAGGAAGCCGACATCGGATCAGTCGGCCTTGGCGATCCGCTCCTTGAGGAGCTGGCTGGCGCGGAAGGTCATCACCCGGCGCGGGGTAATGGGAACTTCGATGCCGGTCTTGGGATTGCGCCCGACGCGCTCGCGCTTGTCGCGCAGGACAAAGGTGCCGAAACCCGAAATCTTGACGTTTTCGCCCGCCTCGAGCGCTTTCGACATCTTCTCTAGGATTGCTTCAACCAGATCCAGAGATTCCGCCCGCGAGAAGCCCATCTTGCGGTTGATTGTCTCTGCCAGGTCTGAGCGTGTTAGCGTGCCCACCGAACGCATCATGCGCTGCCTCCCTTTATCCCGACGACCCTCTGCTGCACAGTGTATGGCGAACAACTAAGCTTGGCAAATCACATGTTTGAGAGGGGGGCGATTGTTCACAACCGGGCGAGGCAGGCACCCCAGGTAAAGCCGCCACCCATGGCTTCGAACATGACAAGATCGCCGGGTTTGATGCGCCCGTCCTTGCGCGCAACATCAAACGCAAGCGGGACCGATGCCGCCGATGTATTGGCGTGCTGGTCGACCGTTACGATGACCTTTTCGTCGGAGATTCCAAGCTTCCGGGCAGTCGCATCAAGGATGCGCTTGTTCGCCTGATGCGGCACAACCCAGTCGATATCGGCCGCAGAAAGCTCTGTATGTTCAAGGACTTCATTGAGCACGTCAGCCAGGTTCACGACCGCGTGGCGGAACACTTCGCGCCCCTTCATCCGCACATGCCCGACCGTCTGCGTGGTCGAAGGCCCGCCATCGGTATAGAGCAATTCGTGCTGCGCGCCGTCTGCATGGAGGCGCGTCGAGATGAGGCCAGGTGCGTCGTCCGAATTGCATTCGGTCGCTTCCAGGATCACCGCGCCGGCGCCGTCGCCGAACAGCACGCAAGTGGTACGATCTTCCCAATCGAGGATGCGGCTGAAGGTTTCCGCACCGATCACAAGCGCGCGACTCGCAAGGCCCGTGCGCAGCATCGAGTCGGCAGTGGCCAGCGCATAAAGGAAGCCCGAACATACTGCGGCGACGTCGAAAGCGATCCCGCCGTTGCAGCCAAGCGCATCCTGCACCTTGGTCGCCGTGGCCGGGAAGGTGTTGTCCGGAGTGGCCGTGGCGAGCACGATCAGGTCGATCGACGCGCCGTCCATCCCGGCATCGGCCAGCGCCGCACGCGCAGCATCGATCGCCAGCGTCGCCGTGGTTTCGCCCTCGCCCGCGATATGCCGCTGGCGGATCCCGCTACGCTCGACGATCCATTCGTCGCTGGTATCAACGCGCTCAGCCAGTTCGGCATTGGTGACCACCTTGGCCGGGAGCGCCGACCCGCTACCTCGAATGACCGAACGGATCACTGTGACCCCTCGTCAGTCGCGCCGCTATTGCCGGGAGCAACGCGCAGACGGTCCTCGCCAAGCTCGGCGAGGTCATGCGTAATCCGCTGTGTCAGATTGTCCTCCAGGAGTCGGGCCGCGACGGCCACTGCATTGGCGACGCCCTTGGCATTGGCGCTGCCATGGCTTTTCACCACCACACCGTTCAGGCCAAGGAAGACCGCGCCATTGTGATTGTTGGGGTCGAGATGGTGCCGCAGCAATTCGGTTGCCGGGCGCGAGACCAGGAAGCCGATCTTCGAACGCAGCGAACTGGTGAATGCATTGCGTAGCAGGTCGGTGACGAAGCGCGCAGTCCCTTCGATCGCCTTCAGCGCTATATTGCCCGAGAAGCCGTCGGTCACCACCACATCAACTTCGCCGCGGTTGATCTTGTCCGATTCGACGTAACCGTCGAATTGCAGGTCGAGGCTGGTCGCATTCTGCAGCTGGGTCGCGGCTTCGCGCAGCCGGTCGAAGCCCTTGATTTCCTCAGTGCCGATATTGAGCAGGTGGACCCGCGGGCGATCGCGCCCGGTCACGATTCGCGAATAGGCCGCGCCCATGATCGCGAACTGCACGAGGTTGCGAGCGTCGGCTTCGGTATTGGCGCCCAGGTCGAGCATGATCACGTCATTGTCGCCCAGCGTCGGCAGCAGCGCAGCCAGAGCCGGGCGATCGATGCCGGGCATGGTGCGCAGCGCGAGCTTGCTCATTGCCATCAGCGCGCCAGTGTTGCCCGCACTCACAGCGGCGCCAGCCTTGCCTTCCTTCACCGCATTGACCGCAAGGCCCATGCTGGTGGTCTTGGCGCGGCGCAAAGCGCGGCTGGGCAGCTCGTCGCCGGCCACCACATCTTCGCAATGCAGGATTTCGGAGGCACCGCGCATGTTCGGATGCGCTTCGAGCGCACGAGCGATGCGCGCTTCGTCGCCCACCAGCAGGAACTGGAACTTGTCGTGCCGGCGACGGGCGAGCGCGGCGCCCTCGACCATGACGCGCACGCCTTCGTCGCCGCCCATCGCATCAATAGCGATACGCGGCAGACTCATTCCTCGTCCTCCAGTTCAGCGGTGCTTAAAGCCCGACCGCCACAACCTCGCGACCATTATAATAGCCGCAGTGCGGGCACAGATTGTGCGGCCGCTTCAATTCACCGCAGTTCGAGCATTCGTGGAATGCTTCGACCTTGAGCGAATCGTGAGCGCGGCGGTTGCCGCGACGATGGGGCGATACTTTCCTCTTGGGGACAGCCATAGCGGCACCTGTTCCTCAAACAAAACAACAAAATCGTGGGTCGCCCTAGGGCAGGCACGGCGGGCGCACAAGTCACTCGTGCGCAGCGTCGAACCCGGCCATGGCGGGAAGTCGCGCGCTATAGCGCAATTTTCTCCCGTTGCAACCCACATGGCAACTCGGTAGCAAACCACAACCCGAGGAGGAGAGTATCCCGCATGGTCATGTTGCTACCCGTAACGCTATCCGCCGCAGCCGCGGCCGCAATCATCAATATCTGGCTTAGCATGCGCGTGGGGCAGATGCGCGGCAAGCTGAAAGTGATCCATGGCGACGATGCGGGTGGCCCGCTGACGCGCCGGATGCGCGCACAGCTGAACTTCGTCGAGAACACGCCTTTCGTCCTGGTTCTCGTGGCCGCGATCGAACTGAGCGGAAAAGGTGGCCAGTGGCTGGCCTATGTCGCCGGCCTCTACATGCTCGGCCGCATCGCGCACGGCATCGGAATGGATGGCGAAGGCCCGACCAAGCCGCGCATGATCGGCACGCTCATCACCATGCTGACCTTGCTCGGCCTGGCTATCGTAGCGGTGCTGATCCTCACGGGGATTCTTTGATTTCCGCACGCCATCCGGCGCGCGATTTCCTCGCTCACGCGACCTGAAGGTCGCATCGCTGCGTGCGGGCGGTCGCCCTTGCGGCTCGCTCGTCGCTCGCCGTTCGGTTCCTGGTCACGGCAGTCAAAGCCCGACCGGGCGCCGCGGGTTATGCCGCGAGAGCCAAGCGACGCGGACGCGTCGCGCCCGGCGTTTGAGGGTCAAATCAGGAGAGCGCGTAATCGCTGACGAAGGCGTTGGTCTTGCGTTCGTGGCCGAATGTGCTGACCGGCCCGTGGCCGGGAATGAAGGTCACGTCTTCGCCCAGCGGCCATAGCCGCCGCGTGATCGAATCGATCAGCTGCTGGTGATTGCCGCGCGGGAAGTCGGTCCGTCCGATGCTGCCCTGGAACAGCACGTCTCCCACGATCGCAAAGCGGCTGGGGCCGTGATAGAACACGACATGGCCGGGCGTGTGGCCGGGGCAATGGATCACGTCGAGCGTCAGTTCGCCGACAGTCACCGTGTCGCCATGCTTTAGCCAGCGCGTCGGTTCGAAGCTCTTGGCGAACATGCCCCAGCGTGCGCCGTCATCGTCCAGTTGCTCGATCCAGAAACCGTCATCCTCGTGCGGGCCTTCAATTGGCAAGCCGAGTTCTTCGGCCAGCATGCCGGTTTGCCCGCAATGGTCGAGGTGGCCATGCGTGACGAGCAGCTTTTCCAGCGTTACGCCCGCCTGCGCCACCCCGGCTTTGAGCTTGTCGAGATCGCCGCCGGGATCGACCAGTGCCCCGCGCATCGTCTTGGTGCACCAGATCAGCGAGCAATTCTGCTGCAGCGGCGTGACGGGTATGATCGCGGCCTTCATTGGCGGCACTGGATTTGCGGTTGCGTCGTTCATGCTGCTGGAAATGGCCAGTCAGCCGCGCCAATGCAAGGCGCATAATCGCTAGAACGGCAGCAGCGCCTTGTCAGGCGCCACCCATCCTCGCCGCGCCTCGACGCTGAAAAGCCAGTCACGCGTCCAGTACTCAAGGATCCAGTCCGACTTGCCATAGGGGCCAGACAAGAGAGCCGCGAGCACGTTGGGGAGCGCCTCGCCGCTATCATGCGCATCATGCACTGCCCGCGCCGCTGCCAGCGAAGCAATGGTGATGGTGTGATGATAGCCCGAACTGTCAGTATTCGGCGTGCCATGCGCATCGTTGAGGCGCAGGATCACTTCGCGGAGCCCGTCCGGTTCGGCGAGATCCGCACGGTGGCGGATGCACCACAGCGCCATCGCAAAATGCGCCGCATGGCTCCATTCGGCATAAGGCAGGCTGGTGTCGAGGACGCGCGCGGCGAGGCGCTCGATCGCTTCGTCTGAAGAAAATTCGGTCATTGGCTTGGTCCTTTATCGGAAAGGCCCGACCGGCACGAAAAACCCCGCCGGCCGGGCGGGGTTTCGGTTGGCTTGGTCTCGAAGGAAATTCGCTTCAGATGACAGGCACGCCGATCGCCGCCGCAGGTATTGGGCGACGGGCTTGGATGCCGGTCGTGGCTGAACGAAATTCCATGCGAGCCAGATGCCGCGCCCGGCTGGCGAGGTCAAGTCGCAGAAAATGGCGTGCAAGATGGGCGCAGCATGTTAGGCATGCGGACGGTCGCTTTGTGGATCACCTTTGCGTGCTTGTTGCGCTGGGAGTTGAACCTGATTTCGGGGAGAGAACAAAGATGGCCATCAAGGAAAATGCACTCGCCTTTTTCGACGCCTGCGAAACCGGCAAGGGCTGGGAAGTCTGCAAGCAGTGGTGCACGCCCGACGCGACGTTTCGAGCGCAAGCCGATGCGCTGGCAGGCGTCAACACGCTCGCGGGTTATACCGACTGGATGCACAGCATGGGCGGCGCGATGCCCGATGCGGGATACGAAATGCTTTCCTTCGGCGTCGACGAGGATCGCGGGTCTATCTGCGCGGCTGCGGTGTTCACCGCCACCCATACTGGTGAAGGCGGCCCTGTTCCGCCGACCGGCAAGTCGACCGCTTCGGACTATTGCTATGTGATCGAATTCGAGGGCGACAAGATCTGCAGCATGGTCAAGATCTGGAACGACGGGCACGCGTTGCGCGAACTCGGCTGGGCCTGATAGCGCCCATAATGAAAGACCCCGCCTGGGAAGGCGGGGTCTCTGTAGGCTTGCGCGGCGGACCGGAGCAGGATCGACCTGACACGCGGCCCCAGCTAGCGTGGCGTCAGCCCCGGCAAGCAACTCCGGGATGGTGGAATTCGCCGGGCGCGAACCCGCCAAACGCCTTCACCAGCATCCCATATGCCTGGACTTGACCAAACCCGTCTTCACCGGGCGTGTCGTTATAGCCGCTGAAGCTGCAGATCGAGCTGGCGACATAGTCATGAACTGGCGTAAATTTGCCATTGCCCGTGATTTCGCCGGCCAGTGCGGGCGTGGCGATGGCAAGAACCGCAATTGCTGCTACGAATTTTGACCTGGTCATTGTCGTCTCCCCAAAAGGATGGTGCACGACCCAACGACCCGCTCTTATGCTCGCGACTCTACCCACGATTGTGGCGGAAAAAGGCCGACGCCAATCCGATTGGCGCAACACCGCGTCGGACTGGCGCAATTCGCCGATCGGAGCGCTAGATCCGCCCACCCTTCCAAACCACGCGGCCGATTATCTCGACGTCTTCCGCCGCCACTTCGACCGGCGGATAGGCGAGATTCTGGCTGAGCAGCGCCAGCCTTCCCGCCCCGGTCGACGCGACCCGCTTGACCATCAACGTGTCGCCCAGGCGCACGACATGCACTCCGTCGCGGAATGGGCGCGCAGTGCGGTCGACCAATATCTCGTCGCCATCGCGCAGCAGCGGCTCCATGCTGTCGCCTTCGACCGTGATGGCGGAAAGCTGCGCGCCCGCCAGCCCCTGCTCGCTGAGCCAGCGGCGCGAAAAGCGGAAGGCGTCGAACGGCATCTCGGATAGCGGCGTTGTGCCCGGACCGGCGGAGGCGCCGATATCGAGCCGTGGCACCTCGACCCAATCGGGGCGCGACGGTGCCGCGCGCGGCTTTGCGTAGGATTTTTCCTGCACCGGCGCCGCTAATCCGCCCAGCTCCGCTTCATCCACTCCGAAGAAGCTCGCCAGCGTGCGGCGGTCCTGCTCTTCGAGCTTCCGCGGCGAACCCTTGCGGATAAATTGCTGCAAATAGCTGGGGTTGCGCCCGATCATGTCGGACAGCGCTGTCAGGCTGACCCCCGCCCCCTGCGCCAGTTCGAGCAACCGTTCCCGCTCATTCTCGCCCTTGTCCATGGCTTCGTTCCTCAACTCATCGGAAAATTCCTATATCATAGGATTTTTCCTAGACAAGTAGGAATTCGGATGGAACGAATAGGGAATGCAATCAATGATTCGCCAGCAATTCCAGACCAATGAGGGCCGCCATGCTGATAAGAACCGTCGAGAAATTCCTTCGCGAGCACGAAATGGCCGCGACCAAGTTCGGCCGCCTCGCCGCGCATGATCCGCGCTTCGTGCTCGACCTGCGCATGGGAAGGACCCCCCGTCCGCACACCGAGGCGCGCGTCCGCCAATGGATGGCGGGCTATGCCCTCGAAATGAAGGAATATGCCCATGCGCGCTGAGTTCATCGAAACCAAGAGCCGCAATTACCGTCCGCGCCGCACAACGGGCGACCGCGTTCAAGAAGCAGTGCTGATGCTGGGTGAAGCGCAAGGACGCCTGCTGAACCATGGCGAGACGCCCTGGGCCAGCATCACCTTCGCAGGCTCGCGCCACGAGCTGATGCTCGATTTCGCAGGACCAGAAGCTGTGGCGGCAGGCGAACGCTTGATCGCCGCCCTGCCCGATCACGAATTCGCGATCCCCGGCCAGCTGGTGGCCGATGCGACCGTGTCATCCGTCCATCATGTGATGCATCCTGCACCGCGCATGATCGTCACGGCGACCTTGCTGCTGTTGGAGGACGCCTGACGCCTCAGTAACCCAATCGCGGATCGAACACCGGCGCGACCGGCTCGCCCTTGAGGTATTTGCCGAGATTGTCGAGGAAGCGATCTGCCGAACGCTGGAACATCTTGTCCTGCGCGCGGCCCGACAGATGCATGGTGATATGCGCATTGTCGAGCGTCCACAGCTTGTCTTCGGGCGGCAGCGGCTCGGGCGTCGTCACGTCGAGGAAGGCACCACCGATCCGCTTGGCTTCGAGCGCCTCCACCAGCGCGGGCTGGTCGATCACCGCGCCGCGCGCGATGTTCACGATCACCGCATCGCTCTTCATCGCGGCGAGTTCTGCCGCGCCGATCATCCCGTCCGTCTCCGGCGTGGCGGGTACGGCCAGGATAACCCAGTCGAATTCTCCCAGCTTGCCGCGCCACTGGTCGGGCGTGAGCGCGCCCTCGCCGCCCGACCGGCGCACCACGGTCACCTCGACGTCGAACGCCTCCAGTCGCGGCTTGATCAGCTTGCCGATCGCGCCATAGCCGAGCAGCAGCGCCTTCGAGCCTGCCAGCTCGCGCTTGCCGGGGCTGTCGAGCAGCCATTCGCGACGTTCCTGCGCGCGCACCACGTCACGATAGCCCTTGGCGATGGTGAGCATCCCCATCACGACATATTCGGCGATGGTGATAGCGTTGATCCCCACGCCATTGGTGACTGTGATGTCGCGTTCGATCAGAACGTCCATCGGCAGGAAATCGAGGCCCGCATAGATCGAATTGAGCCATTTGAGCTTTGTGGCGGCGCGCACCGTGTTAGCCATGGCCTGCTTGTCATAGAGATCGAACCAGCCGATTTCAGCCTGCGGCGCCACCTGCAGCGCCTCTTCCTGCGTGGCGAACCAATGCACGTCGAGCCCTTCGGGCAAGCGCGGCTCGAGCAGCGGACGCATCAGGGCGGAAAGGACGAGCGTTGTCATGATAGGCTCCCATATTGGTCGAGCATTGGCGGACGATGGAGGCATTCGGCAAAATCGAACGTCCTGCAAGTCAGCGGTGGAACTTTCGCCGCATCGGGGTGAAGCGGGTTGAGGTAGATCACATCGGCTTCGGGCAAGACGCGAGACCGGATGGCGACAGCCAGCGAGCGGCGCTGATCGAGCCATTCGCTGACGAAAGCACGGATCGAGTCCTCGTCGGCATCGGGCACGCGCTCGGGCTCTGTATCGATCTCGGTCCAGCCCAGCACGAAGTCATCGGAAGCCTGGCTAAGGTCGGTCGGCTGGTATCTGAGCGCCACGAGCACCGCGAGCCCGGCCTCGCTGGCGAGGCTCACCACCGGATGGCTCGGCGGGGCGTAGCGCGCTCCATGCAATTCCGCGCCCTTCCCGTCGAGCGCCACGAAGGGCGCACGGGTGAGCCGCCAGAGCCGCATCAGTCGAGCTTCCACCCCCAGCCGAGCGGATCGCCGTCCATCACTTCGACGCCCTTGGCGGCGAGTTCGTCACGGATGGCATCGCTGGTGGCGAAATCCTTCTCGGCCCGCGCGGACTTGCGGCGAGCGAGAGCGTCCTCGATTTCGGCTTCGGTGATCTGCGCGGATTTGGGCCGGATCCGTAGATCGGCGCGAGTAAGGTTGAGGAGGTCGAGGCCCAAAACGGAATCCATCGCCGCCACGAGCGCCAGCTTCTGCGCAGGATCCACCTTCTTCGTTGCCAGAGCGTCTTCCAGCGCGGTCAGAGCGATGGCCGTATTCAGATCGTCCGATATGGCGACATCAAGCTTGTCGAGCGAAGCCTGGAGCTTCCCCCAATCGTCACCCTGAACTTGTTTCAGGGTCCATCCGTCAGAGCGCACCCACGGCTCGGAATTCGGCATGGATGCTGAAACGAGTTCAGCATGACGCGCCTTGAGTGTTTCCACCGCCATCACGATCCGCTTCAGTCGCGTCAGCGCGGCGCCCAGCCCTTCCCAGCTGAACTCCAGCTCGCTGCGGTAATGCGCCTGAAGGCACATCATGCGGTCGGCGAGCGGGTGATAGCCCTTGTCGATCAGCAGCTGCAGCCGCAGGAACTCGCCCGCGCTCTTGCTCATCTTCCCTGACCGTTCGACCAGGAAATTGTTGTGCATCCAGATGCGCGCGCCGGAATTCTCCGCCACGTCCAAGCCATTCGTGCAGCAAAACGCCTGGTTCTGCGCGATCTCGTTGGGGTGGTGGATCTCGCGGTGGTCGATCCCGCCGGTGTGGATGTCGAAGGGGAAGCCGAGCAGCTTGCCGCCCATCACCGAGCATTCGAGGTGCCAGCCCGGCGCGCCCTTGCCCCATGGGCTGTCCCATTCCATCTGGCGCTTTTCGCCCGGCGGGGTCTTGCGCCAGATCGCGAAATCGGCGGCGTTGCGCTTGCCCTCCACCGTCTCGATGCGGCCCTCGCCCTCGTCAGTCACGGCGCGCGCAAGGCGGCCGTAGTCGTCGACGGTCGAGACATCGAAATAGAGCCCGCTATCGAGCTCGTAGCAGTGTTTGTCGGCAATCGACTTCGCGAAGTCGATCATCTCTTGGATGTACTCGGTCGCGACCGACCATTTGGCAGGCTCGCGGATATTGAGCGCCTTCACATCGGCCCAATATGCCTCGGTATAGTGCTTCGCGATGTCCCAGATCGACTGCGCCCGCTCGGCAGCCATCTTCTCCATCTTGTCCTCGCCCGCATCGGCATCGTCGGTGAGGTGGCCGACATCGGTGATGTTGATGATGTGGGTGAGCTTGTAGCCCTTCCAGCTCAGCGTGCGGCCCAGCACGTCCGCAAAGACATAGGCGCGCATATTGCCGATGTGGGGATAGTTATAGACCGTCGGCCCGCAGGTATAGACGCGCGCCTCACCCGGATGGACCGGCTCGAAAGTCTCGAGCTTGCGCGTAAGGCTGTTGAACAGCTTCAATGGAACGGCGTCTGTCATCGCGTGCGCGCTTTGCGGCGGCGCGCTAGCAAGGTCAATCCCACCCTTCCCAGCTGATCGATTCCGAAATGTCGGCACGCGGAACGTCGAAGCAGTTCACCGGTGCATCGGGATCGCGATAACCGATCGCCACGCCGCAGAAGAAGATGTGATCGTCCGGGATTTCGACGACTTCGCGGATCTGCGGGGAATAGACCGCCCACGCCTCCTGGAAGCAGGTGTCGAGCCCTTCCTCACGCAGCAGCAAGCCGATCGTCTGCAGCCACATGCCGATGTCAGACCATTGCGGCGGGCCCATATATTTCGGCGTGTGCACCAGCATCAGCACCGGGGCACCGAAAGCGCGGAAATTCTCCGCGAACCACATCAGCCGCTTGGCCCGATCCTCGCGCGGGATGTCGAGCGCGGCATACATCGCCTCGCCCACGCCAAAGCGGCGCGCTTCATAGGCGCCTTCAAGCTCAGGCGGGTAGATGTGGTATTCGGGGGCATGCGCTTCGCGCCCCTTGGGGAATTGCTCGGCCACCTTGGCGAACAGCGCCTGCATCGGCGCGCCGGTCAGGATCGTCGCATTCCACGGCTGGGTATTGCCGCCCGATGGCGCGCGCTGCGCCTTTTCGAGAATGCGGGTGAGCGTGGCGCGATCGACCGGCTGGCCGGTGAACTTGCGGACAGAGCGGCGGGTGGCAACGGCTTCGGATACGTTCATCTGCGCTTTTCATCCTCGAACAATTCGGCCAGCTGCTCCATGATCGTCCCGCCGAGTTGTTCGACATCCATGATCGTCACCGCGCGGCGATAGTATCGCGTCACATCGTGGCCGATCCCGATCGCCACCAGCTGAACCGGCGAGCGGTTTTCGATCCATTCGATCACCTTGCGCAGATGGCTTTCGAGATAGCCCGCGCTGTTGACGCTGAGCGTGCTGTCATCGACCGGCGCACCGTCCGAGATCACCATCAATATGCGGCGGTCCTCGCTCCGGCCGATCAGGCGGTTGTGCGCCCACAGCAGCGCCTCACCGTCGATATTTTCCTTGAGCAGCCCTTCGCGCATCATCAGGCCGAGATTGCGGCGCGCGCGGCGCCACGGCTCATCCGCCTGTTTGTAGATGATATGTCGCAAATCGTTGAGGCGGCCGGGATTGGGCGGCTTTCCGTCTGCCAGCCATTGTTCGCGGCTTTGCCCACCCTTCCACGCGCGAGTGGTGAAGCCGAGGATCTCGGTCTTGACCCCGCAGCGTTCGAGCGTGCGCGCTAGGATGTCCGCGCTGATCGCGGCGATGCTGATCGGCCGCCCGCGCATCGAGCCCGAATTGTCGATCAGCAGGGTGACGATCGTGTCCTTGAACTCGACGTCGCGCTCGGTCTTGTAGGCCAGCGAAGTGCCCGGCGTGATGATCACGCGAGCGAGCCGCGCGGCGTCGATCACGCCTTCTTCCTGGTCGAAATCCCAGCTGCGGTTCTGCTGCGCCATAAGGCGGCGCTGCAGCCGGTTGGCGAGGCGGGTGACGACGCCCTGCAGGCCGGTCAGCTGGCTGTCGAGATAGGCGCGCAGCCGGTCGAGCTCTTCATTGTCGCACAGCTCGCCTGCCGGCACTTCCTCGTCGAACTGCGTGGTGTAGGCGCGATACTCGAAGCTGGAAGGAATATCGGTCCACGGCCGGTTGGGGCGCACGGGCATCATGCCCTCCTCGCCCTCGTCGCCCGGCTCGCCTTCCGACATTTCCTGTTCGGACGACATTTCCGTCTGGCTCTCGCTATCGGCATCGCCTTCGGTTACGTCGCCGGCCATCTCGGTCGCCTGTGGGTCGCCTGCGCCCTGTTCCTGCTCGCCCTCGTCCTGTTCGTCCTGCCCGTCCTGGTCGTCGCCATCCTCGCTGTCGCCTTCGTCGGGCGCGTCGGCGGGATGGGTCAGGTCGAGATGTTCGAGCAGGTCGAGGCTGAGTTCCTGGAATGCCTTCTGGTCGTCGAGCGAATGCGCCAGCGCCTCGAGGTCGCCGCCCACCTTATCCTCGATGAAGCCGCGAACCAGTTCCACCCCGGCCTTGGCGCGCTCGGGCACAGCTTCGCCGGTCAGCTTTTCACGCAGCATCAGCGCAAGCGCGGTCTGCAGCGGCACATCGTCCTGGCTCTGCGCGCGCGCAATCGGATCGGTCGCGATCCGCATGTCGAGCGCCGCATCGAGGTTAGAGCGCACTCCGCCGAAATTGTTCGCGCCCAGCGCTTCGTAGCGGACCTGCTCGATCGCATCGTAGCAGGCGCGCGCGACCGCTTCGGGCGGCGAATTGCGGCCATGCAGAGCGGCATCGTGATGGCGCAGCTTGAGCGCAAAACTGTCGGCAAAGCCGCGCGCTTCGGCGACCTGCTCGGGCGGCAAATTGCGCCCGGGCAGCGGCACACGGAAGTTCTTGCCCGATGAGGAGGGCGCATCCGCGCTCCACGCCACTTCCACCTCTCCCTCGCGCGCCAGCGCACGGCTTGCGCCGGTCAGCGCGTGCTTGAAGCGATCGAGAGGGGTTTCCTGGGACAAATGCGTGGTTCTTGCAGTTTAACGGATGATCGACTGGCCCGTCTTTGCCCAATCTGCAAGGAAGCCTTCAATCCCCTTATCTGTCAGGACATGCTTGAACAGCGCCTTGATCACTGCAGGCGGCGCGGTCATCACGTCGGCGCCGATCCGGGCGCTTTCGAGCACATGGGTGACGTGGCGCACCGAAGCGACGAGGATTTCGGTTTCGAAATCGTAATTGTCGTAGATCAGGCGAATGTCGCTGATCAGTTCCATCCCGTCGAAGCCATTGTCGTCATGTCGGCCGACGAAGGGCGAGACGAATGTCGCCCCCGCCTTTGCCGCGAGCAGCGCCTGGTTGGCGCTGAAGCACAGGGTGACATTGACCATGGTGCCGTCGCCGGTCAGCGCCTTGCAGGTCTTGAGCCCGTCAATCGTCAGCGGCACCTTGATGCAGACATTGTCCGCCAATTTGCGCAGGATCTCGGCCTCTTTCATCATGGTTTCGTGATCGAGTGCGACAACTTCGGCCGATACCGGCCCGTCGACGATCCCGCAGATTTCCTTCGTCACTTCCATGAAGTCGCGGCCCGACTTGGCGATCAGCGAGGGGTTGGTGGTGACCCCGTCGAGCAGGCCGGTCGCGGCCAGTTCCCGGATGTCGTCGATCTCGGCAGTGTCGGCAAAGAATTTCATGATGGCTCCGTGTTGCACCCGGAGGGCGCTTTTTCGATTCGATTTCCAACCTAGCGCATAGCAGCCTTTTTCCGACAGGCCATCCGCCGGGCGGCGGAGCCTGACAGACGGGCCACATCCGCAAAGCAGGCGTTCATATCGGTGCGTGACTTCTTGTCGGGCAGGCCAATAGGACCCCATATGTGCTTGTCCGATGAACCGCATTCGCCTCCTTGTATTCAACAGCGCGCTCAGCGTGCTCGACTATCGCGTGCCCGATGGCATGCGCGTCGAGCCCGGGTCGGTGGTCGTGGCTCCGCTGGGACCGCGCCAGATCACCGGGATCGTGTGGGAAGCGGATCGGTTGCCGGCCAACGAAGTGCCGGCGGAAAAGCTTCGCCCGATCATCGAAGTGCTGCCGGTGCCGCCGCTTGCGGCACCCTTGCGGCGGCTGATCGAGTGGACTGCGGACTATTATTGCGCGCCGATGAGCTCGGTGGCGCGAATGGTCATATCGAGCGGCGGTGCATTGAACGGCCCGGCCACTATGACCGAATATCGCCTGTCAGGCGGGATGCCCGAGCGGATGACGCCGCAGCGCGAACTGGCGATTGCCGCGCTCGAAGGCGAACAGGCGACCATTCGCGAACTCGCAGGCATAGCGGGCGTTTCCGAAGGCGTGCTGCGCGGGCTGGTCAATCAGGGCGTGATCGAGCCGGTGACGGTTTCGATCGACCGCCCCTTCGCGCCCGCCGATCCCGATTTCGACGTGCCTGAGCTCTCGCCCGAGCAGCGCGAAGTGGCGGACGAACTAGTCGGTGCGGTGCGTGCCAGGGCATTCGCGCCCTTCCTGCTCGACGGGGTTACCGGATCAGGCAAGACCGAGACCTATTTCGAGCCGATGGCGGAAGCGGTGCGGATGGGCCGCCAGGTGCTTGTGCTGCTGCCCGAAATCGCGCTTACCGAGAATTTCCTCAAGCGGTTCGAGCATCGCTTCGGTGCCGCCCCCGTGCAGTGGCATTCCTCGCTCAAATCGACCGAGCGACGACGCGCCTGGCGCGCGATCAGCGAAGGGACGGCGCAAGTCGTGGTGGGCGCGCGCTCGGCGCTGTTCCTCCCCTATCGCGACCTTGGACTGATCGTGGTCGACGAAGCGCATGAGGTGAGCTTCAAGCAGGATGACGGGGTGCGCTATAACGCGCGCGACGTTGCCGTGATGCGCGCGCATTTCGAAGGCTTCCCGGTCGTGCTCGCCAGCGCTACCCCGGCGCTCGAAAGCCTGCACATGGCCGAAAGCGGCACCTACAAGCGGCTCGAACTGCCTAGCCGCTTCGGCGGGGCCGAACTGCCGCATATCGACACTATCGACCTGACACAGGAGCCACCCGAGCGCGGGCACTGGCTCGCCCCCCGGCTGATCGCCGCGATCGAGGACCGGCTGGCGAAGGGTGAACAATCGCTGCTGTTCCTCAACCGCCGCGGCTACGCCCCGCTCACCCTGTGTCGCAATTGTGGCTTCCGCTTCAAATGCCCCAATTGCAGCGCATGGCTGGTCGAGCATCGCCTCTCGGCGCGGCTCGCCTGCCATCACTGCGGGCATGTGGAGCAACCGCCCGCCACTTGCCCCGAATGCGGCGAGCCCGATTGCCTTGTCGCCTGCGGGCCGGGGGTCGAGCGGATCGCTGACGAGGTCGAGCAGCTGTTCCCCGAAGCACGGGTCGCCGTGGCAACTTCCGACACGCTCAACTCGCCTGAACGCGCGGCGGACTTCATCGAAGCGGCGGAAAGCGGCGCGATCGACATCATCATCGGCACGCAGCTCGTCACCAAGGGTTTCCATTTCCCCGAACTCACACTGGTGGGCGTGATCGACGCGGACCTCGGCCTCGAAGGCGGAGACCTGCGCGCGGCCGAGCGCACTTACCAGCAAGTGGCGCAAGTGGCCGGACGCGCAGGGCGCGGCGCAAAGTCGGGCGAAGTGCTGATCCAGACCCGCCATCCCGGCGCGCCGGTGATCGCGGCTCTGGCGGAAGGCAATCGCGACTCCTTCTACGGGGCCGAAACTGAAGCGCGCCGCCATGCGGGCGCACCGCCCTTCGGCCGCTGGGCGGCAATCATTATCTCAAGCGAGGACGACGCCGAAGCCCGCGAAGCCGCGAACCGGCTGGGCGCAACCCGCCCGCAGCACGATGGGCTGATGATCCTCGGCCCGGCCCCCGCCCCGCTGGCCTTGTTGCGCGGTCGCTATCGCTATCGCTTCCTCGTCAATGCGCGGCGCAATGCGCAATTGCAGGCGATCCTGAACGATTGGCTCGCCACGCAGAGTTTCGCTCCCGGCGTACGCGTGGGCATCGACATAGACCCATACAGCTTCGTTTGAGGCACCAAACCGCAGCTTGAGCATTATCTCGGCAATGCCCCGCCCGATCCTAGTCCCCGTCCTCGGCGACCAGCTGACCCGCAATCTCGCCTCGCTGCGCAGACGAGCGATGGACGATACCGTCGTGCTGATGATGGAGGTGTGGGACGAGGCGACTTACGTAAAACACCACAAGCAGAAGATCGCACTGGTGTTCTCCGCCATGCGCCATTTTGCCGCTGAGCTGCGCGAGGCCGGGTGGAAGGTCGACTATGTGAAGCTGACCGATCCGGACAATTCAGGCAGTTTCACCGGCGAAGTCGCCCGCGCCATCGAACGGCACGATCCGCGCGCGATCCACGTAGTCGAAGCAAGCGAATGGCGCGTACAGCAGGCCATTGAGGAATGGGCCGACAGGTTCGCCTGCGAGGTCGAAATCCTGCCTGACGATCGTTTCCTTTGCAGCCACGCCGAATTCGAAAAATGGGCGGAAGGTCGCAAGCATCTGACGATGGAGTACTTCTATCGCGAGATGCGCAGGAAGACCGGGCTGCTGATGCGCGGGGACGGCAAACCGGTTGGCGGCGAATGGAACTACGATAGCGAGAACCGCGAGCCGCCCAAGGAAGGTCTGAAAGCTCCGCCGCGCCCGAAATTCGCACCCGACGACATTACGCGGGAGGCAATCGAACTTGTCGAAGAGAAGTTCGACGATCATTTCGGTTCGCTCGAACGCTTCGGATGGCCCGTGACCCGCGATCAGGCGGAGCGAGCCGCCGATGCCTTTTTCGCCGAGCGACTGGAGCAGTTCGGCCCCTATCAGGACGCGATGGTGCACGGGCAGGACGATCTATATCACTCGATGCTGTCGTCGAGCATCAACCTGGGCCTGCTTGACCCGCTCGATCTGTGTCGCCGCGCCGAGCAGGCCTATGAAGAGGGCCGCGCCCCGCTCAATTCAGTCGAAGGCTTCATCCGCCAGATAATTGGTTGGCGCGAATATGTCCGCGGTTTCTACTGGTATTTCATGCCTGATCTGGAAAGCCGCAACGCGCTCAATGCCCAGCGCGCCCTGCCCGAATTCTACTGGACCGGCGAAACAGACTTGCGCTGCATGGCGGATTGCATCCGCTCGACCCGCGACAACGCGCATGCGCATCACATCCAGCGGCTGATGGTGCTGGGCAATTTCGCTCTGCTGGCCAGCATCGACCCGCGCCAAGTGCAGGACTGGTATCTCGCCGTCTATGCCGATGCCTATGACTGGGTCGAAATGCCCAATGTGGTGGGCATGATCCTCTATGCAGATGGCGGGAAACTCGCGACCAAGCCCTATGCCGCGAGTGGCAATTACATCAACAAGATGTCCGACTACTGCACGGGCTGCCGCTACTCGCCAGCCAAGAAGGCCGGCGAAGGCGCCTGCCCGTTTGGGCCCCTCTACTGGCACTTCTTGGACCGGCACCGCGACCGGCTGGAAAGCAATCACCGGATCGGGCGGATCTATGCTACCTGGGACCGAATGGGCGAAGCGAAGCAGCGAGAATATCTGGAGAGCGCGGAGAAATTCCTCGACTCTATCGTGCCCGCAAGCAAGGAATGGGCGAGATACTGAAAGGGAGAGCCGCCGCCATGCTGACCGTCCACCACCTGCGCCTGTCGCAGTCCGAACGCATCGTCTGGCTGTGCGAGGAATTGGGTATCGATTACGAGCTCAAGCTCTACAACCGGCGCGAAGACAACCGGCTGGCGCCCGATGAGTACAAGGCGCTGCACCCGATGGGCATTGCCCCGGTGATCACCGATGACGGTTTCGCGCTGGGCGAAAGCGGCGCGATCATCGACTGGATCATTTCCAAATATGGCGATCGGGGGCTGGTCCCCGCGAAGGACCATCCCGATTTCGCCGATCACCTGTTCTATTATCACTGGGCCAACGCCACTTTCATGGCCAATGGCATGATGGGCCTCGTTTGCCAGTTCCTCGGCTCTGCGCCGCCGCCCTTCGTGGCCGACCGGATCGAGAAAGGCTGGGCGATCGTGGAGAAGCGGCTGGGAGAAGCAGACTATTTCGGCGGGGGCGAGCTTTCCACTGCGGACATCATGATGGGCTTCCAGCTCACCACCAGCCGCGCGATGAGCGGGATGAGCATCGATCACATGCCGAACCTCAAGGCCTATCTGAAGCGGATCGGCGAACGCCCCGCCTACCAGCGCGCGATAGCCAAGGCCGAACCGGGCATGCCGCCCAAGCTGGATTGAATCAAACGGCTGGAATTGGGTGGAAAGCGGACGTTTGAGGTTTCTGGGGAGTCGCGCAACCAAATAAAATGCGACCGACCCCAAAGGGGGACTGGTTTAAGACTATCTGGATTTAGAGGCAGCCGGCGTCGCGAATTTGAACCACTGGCCGTAACCAGACGAGAAGCCAATCAGGAAAAAATTGAAATAACTGTACGAGGACCAGGTGGAAACCGTCTCTTTCCTTCTAGCCCTTACGCTCCAATAATATTTTCTATTGGGCTCAAGCGCCACATTGGGTGTCCACTGTGGTTCGGCCAAACCTTGGCTGTAGTCAACCAATCGACCTTCGGTGAACTGGCGGGTAATTCCGTCGTCATTGAACGACGCAGCTTCATAAAGAACGATGTCATAGGTGACTGTGCTGTCCGCAGACGGCGTCCAGCGGAATTGTGGGCTCAGCCCATCAACTGAAGCGAATTTCTTGCCGTCAGATGGCAGAAGCGGAGTTACGCCCCAATAGTTTTTGGTACACCCTATCTTCCAATCGGGGGCGCAAATGCCACTCATCTTCAGCCAAGTTCCAGGCCTTGGTTCGGGACTTACCAAACCTCTGCTGAGCTTTTGTGTCACGCTAGGATAGTTTGCTTCGAACTGCAGGGCTTCCCGCTCAAAATCGTCGCCAGCACCAACGGTGTATCGTCCATCACTCTGTTCGAAAACGAGCTCCCCAATATAAGTCGGTGTCAGGTCATCCGGCACTGTGAAAATTGCCCGCATTGACTGAATGTTCCAGCCACTATCCCTCCTTGCGAACGCGAGGATCGTGTACTGCCCTGGAGGCAGGGACCATACGAAGTCTGTGGATCTCTCGAATTCATAAACGGAGGCTTTGTTACCGTCGGGCGGCAGGATGATGGCTACGCATTTGTAACCGCCATCAGCGCATTTCTTCTCTTCCCCGTCTCTTATGTATCGGATCGTTCCGACAACAAGGCTCTGACCGACTGTAGCTTGTTGCGCGTTCTTTATTCGCCAAGGCAGCGAGGAAGGATCTTTTGCCCCACCTGAGGATATTACCAACCCAAAACTGAGGAGCAGAGCGGCCGCAAGACGTCTAACCATAAGCCCGTCTAGGTGCATATGAGCCCAATTCACTTGATTTCCGTCAAAGCGGTAAATTCAGGTGAAAGCTCTAGGCAGTCCCCAAGTTACCCATCTCGAGTTTCTTTCGCGAACTAGATTCTGCTCTAGGTCCTTAGCTGACGATCAAACAATCCTGTAAAAACCGGCCACACGTTCCAGCGCCAGCCTGAGCACCAGCTTGCCGCTGCGCGTGGGCCAGCCGAGCTGCTTCTCCGCTTCGGGAATGCCTTCGCCAGCGCAGACCACGCGCCACAGGATGTCCTGCAACCCATTGCCCGCCTCGCGCATTGCGCCATCGAAGCGCGCCTTGGCCGCAATCTGGCGTTCGGTTGGCGAAAGGCCGACATCCCCGCTCGCCTTCACCCGCACGGGTTCCGAGCGCATGGTGACGTTCGGGCCCAATTGCGCGCGCTCAAAGTCGCTGCGCAGCCGTTCGCCTGCATCGAACAACCGGTCGTCCAAATGCCCGCGCGCATGGAGCCAGCTCAGGGGGGATTCGGCCAGGTTCACCGTGACGGTTCGCCGCTTCCCACGCGCACTCTCGCCGCGCAGCGGCCCCTCCAGCGTCAGTTCGCGCTCCACCAGCATGCGCCGCATAGCCTGTCTCCTGTTGATGATTCCGACAGCGGGCTTGCAACGTGAAGGTTCGTGTAGGAAAGTAAATTCACCAATCAGGTTATTTTTGAAGCGGGAGGCTGCCGGTGATCAATCGCATCCGCGACATTCGCAAGAGCAAGGGCATTACGCTGGCCGAACTGGCAGAAGCATGCAGCCCGCCCACCACGCCGCAAACCATCGGTCGCCTCGAGACGGGCATGCGCAGCCTCTCGCTCAAATGGATGGAACGGATCGCCGCCGCACTCGAAGTCGAGCCAGAAATACTGGTCAGATCGGAGGAAGCGCCGACACCGATGGTGGTTGCCAGCCTTCGCGCTGCCGGCCCGGAAGCGCTGGCAAAGCCGCGTGAAGCGATTTTGCCAAGCGAGCTGGGAAGCGAAGGCGCGCTGACGGTGTTGAGCGTAGAGGAAAGCGTTGGCGAATTCCGCCCGGGCGATTTGATCTGGCTGCGCCAGCTTGCGCCCGACGCCGCAGGGCAAGCGATCAACCGCGATTTACTGGTGCCCCGCGCAGGCGGGCGCTTTGCTTTCGGGCGGCTGATCGACCGTCAGGGGACGCTGATCGGTGTGCTCCCGCCCGGCAGCGGGCAGAAGCAGCAGGTGGTCGACAATCCGCCGTGGATCGCCGTGGCGGAAATGCTGGTGCGGAAGCTCTAGCGAGCTAGAGCTCGCCGCGCGCGATCCGCTCCTGCTTGTCGATGTCGCTTTCCTGCGGCACGAAACTGTCGGAAGTCACGCCCATCCACACCAGCAGCGGCGCCGCCATGTAGATTGAGCTGTAGGTGCCGACGAAGATGCCCAGCGTGATCGCCGCAACCAGGCCGAACAGGCTGGCCGGGCCGAACAGCAGCAGCGGCACCAGTGCCACCAGCAGCGTAAGGCTGGTCATCACGGTGCGAGCCAGCGTTTCGTTCACCGACAGGTCGAGCAATTCGGCCACATCCATCTTGCGATACTTCTTCAGGTTCTCGCGGATCCGGTCGTAGACGACGATCGTATCGTTGAGCGAGTAACCAATGATCGCCAGGATAGCCGCGATGATCTGCAGGCTGAATTCGAGCTGGAACAGCGCGAACATGCCGAGCGTCAGCGACACGTCGTGGAAGAGCGCGAACAGGCCGCCCACGCCGAACTGCCATTCGAAGCGGATCCAGATGTAGATTGCCACCGCCAGCATGGCGGCGAGTAGTGCCAGCACGGCATCGTTGCGGAATTCGCCCGAGACCTTGCCCGAAACCGAGTCGACCCCGTCGATCCGCAAGTCCGCATGCCCCTGTTTC
Organism: Altererythrobacter litoralis; assembly: GCF_036324225.1. Classification (NCBI taxonomy): domain Bacteria; kingdom Pseudomonadati; phylum Pseudomonadota; class Alphaproteobacteria; order Sphingomonadales; family Erythrobacteraceae; genus Altererythrobacter; species Altererythrobacter litoralis. The sequence continues at coordinate 142,886 of NZ_JAZDQV010000004.1, read as the reverse complement.
AGGGCATCGGTGATCCGGGTGGTCATCTGATTGGCATAATCCGGATTGCCTTCGGCTTCGGGCGGAAGCTTGACGCGGATCGAGACCTCATTGGGCGCACCGAATCGCTGGATCACCGGGTCGCCAACACCCTCGAGATTACCAACCGTCTGCCGCAGTTCGGCAACCGGGGCCTCGGCAGTCTCGGTGAAGGTCACGCGGATTTCCTGGCCGCCTGCAAAATCGACGCCGAAGTTCAGGCCCTTGGTCATCACCAGCGCCCAGCTTGCGGCGATCAGCAGCAGACTGATCACGAAGAAGGGCACGCGCCACTTGAGGAACTTGATGTTCGTGTCGTCGGGGACGAGTTTCAACAGTCTCATCGTCCTGCCCCCCTTAAAGACTAATGTCGCTCGGCCGCGACTTGCGCAGCCAGCCGGCGACCCACATGCGGGTCAAGGTTACGGCGGTGAAAACGCTGGTGAACAGGCCGATCACCAGCACGACGGCGAAACCGCGCACCGGGCCAGAGCCGAACAGGAACAGCAACACGCCCGCGATGAAATTGGTGACATTCGCGTCATAGATCGCGCGGCTCGCTTCCTTGTAGCCATTTTCCACCGCAGCAACCACGCGCCGCCCGCGTTTCCGCTCTTCGCGTATGCGTTCGTTGATCAGCACGTTGGCGTCCACCGCCGCGCCGATGGTGAGAACGAAGCCTGCGATACCGGGCAGCGTCAGCGTGGTGTTGAGCCCGGCCATGATGCCCAGGATGATCAGCACGTTGAACACCAGCGCGATCGTCGCATAGACGCCAAAGCGGCCGTAGCTCGCTATCATCAGCACGATCACCGCGACCGAGCCTATCATCATCGCAAGCAGGCCGCGCTTGATCGAGTCCGCGCCGAGGTCAGGCCCGACCGTACGTTCCTCAATCACGCTCAGGTCGACCGGCAATGCACCCGAACGGAGCGAGATCGCGAGGTTGTTGGCAGTCTCGACCGTGAAGCCGCCGGAAATCTGTGCGCTGCCGCCCAGGATCGGTTCGCGGAAGCTCGGCGTCGATAACACCTTGCCGTCGAGAATGATGGCGAAGGCGCGGCCGACGTTTTCCGTGCTCAACGTGGCAAATCTTGCGCCACCCTGCTGGTCGAACTGGATGTTGACCACTGCTTCATTGGTCTGCTGGTCGAAACCCTGCTGCGCGTTGACCAGGCTGTCGCCGCGAATACCGCCAAGCCGCTTCACAGCAACCGAGGACCCGGCAAAGCCCGAAGTTTCTGCGAAGGGGAATATTTCGGAACCCAGCGGTGCAATGCCCTGCTCGACGTCACTCGGCAATGCAGTCGGATCGACCAGCTTGAATTCGAGCTTTGCCGTCTGTCCGAGCAGTTCCTTGAGCTGGTCGGGATCCTGCAGGCCGGGCACCTGCACCACAATGCGGGTATCGCCCTGGCGTATGATGGTCGGCTCGCGCGTTCCGAGCGCGTCGATACGCTTGCGGACCACTTCGGTCGCGCTGTCCATCGCCTGCGCCACAGCGGTTTCGATCCCGTCTTGCGTGGGCGTAAGGATCATGCGCTGTCCATCGACAACCGACAAATCCCACTCGCGCACAAGGCCATTGCCATTGATCACCGGCAACAGCCGCTCGCGTGCACGATCGAGATCGGCCGGATCGTCGAGCATGAAGCTGAGCCTGCCGTCGGCTGTCGAAACATCTCCAATGCGGATGCGCGGTTCGGCATTGCGCATCGCCGAACGGGCCGATTCCTCCATGTTCTCAAGCCGCTGCACCTGTACCTGGCTGGCATCGGCCTCAAGCAGGATGTGGCTCCCGCCGGCAAGGTCGAGACCGAGATTCACTTGCGGGTCGGGCAGGAAATCGGGCCATTTGACGCTGGTGGCCGAAAGCAGCGACGGCAGCGCCGCCGCTGCCGCGATCAGCGTCAGCCCCCACAGCCAAACCTTTTTCCAGGTCGGAAAATCGAGCATCGGGTTAGGATCCGTCCGTTCGTTGGAATGAGTTCAAGGCGTCAGTCGTTGGCGGGGTTGCCGCCGGGCGGAATGATATCGCCAATGGTGCTCTTCACCGCCTTGACGCGGACACCCTGCGCGAGGTCGATCTCGGCATAGACGTCATCAACTTTGGCCACCTTGCCCACGAGGCCGCCGGCGGTGATCACCTGATCGCCCTTCTTGAGAGCGGAAATCTTCTGCTGGTGTTCCTTCTGCCGCTTCATCTGCGGGCGAATGATGAGGAACCAGAAGATCGCGATCATGCCTATGATCGGCAGCCACTGGATCCAGGCGGGCGGTGCTTCGGCACTGGCCGCGGCGGCAAGGAATTCAAGCATGGAGTGAGTCCTGTCAGACTGAAATTGCAACCATGGCGGAGCTGCAAGTGGCGGCGGCCATGCCGTTCGCCCGATGTCTCCCCGCTTCGATAAGTGGGCGCGGTTAGCAGCATTGCAAGCGCGTCGCAATTATTCTGGGCAATTGCTACGCCTCAACTCGAGGTGCCACACGCGAAGGCCCGATCGTGGCTTGCCAGCCTGATGGCGCCGCCCTATAGGGCCGCCCTCCACTGGTCTCGGGACGTAGCGCAGCCTGGTAGCGCATCACACTGGGGGTGTGGGGGTCGGAGGTTCGAATCCTCTCGTCCCGACCAGTGGCAAATCCCCATAAACTTGCTGTTGCACCGCTTGCCCGCGCGCCCTAACCCGCGCTGCGAGGAGTTACCTGCATGAGCGAGCCCGCCGCCAACCTTCCCCGCCCGATGCCGCCGCGGATGCGTAGCTGGCTGTTTGCTCCCGGCGACAGCGAGCGCAAGATGGCGAAGGCGAGCGAAAGCGGCGCCGACATCGTGTTGCTCGACCTGGAAGACTCGGTCACTCCGGAAAACAAGCCTGCTGCGCGCGAAGCCGTAGCTGCATTCCTTGCCACCCGCGCTGATCGTCAGCGGATCTGGGTGCGGGTAAACCCGCTGTCCGGCGGCGAGACAGCTGCAGACCTTGATGCGATCATTGCCGCGGCGCCGGGCGGCGTGTTCCTGCCCAAGGCCGAAGGTCGCGAGGATGTCACCACGCTCGGTGCCATGCTGGCAGAGCGCGAACCCCGGCACGGGCTTGCTGCCGGTTCAACCCGTATCGCGGCGCTCGTCACCGAAACGCCCAAGGCGATGTTCCATTGCGGCGATTATGCCGGCGACTATCCGGGTTCGCAGCGTCTCGTCGCAATGAGTTGGGGCGCGGAAGACCTCTCTTCTGCTCTCGGCGCGCGGGTGCAGCACCGGCCTGACGGTTCCTATATGCCCACCTATGAACTAGCCCGCAGCCTGTGCCTGCTCGGCGCGGTGGCAGCGGGGGTCGCGCCGATCGAAACCGTCATGCCGGAATTCCGCGACCTTGACGCATTACGCGACCGTGCGCTGATGGTGCGCAGCCAGGGCTATCGCGGCATGCTGGCGATCCATCCCGCGCAGGTCGAAGTGATCAATGAAGCCTTTACGCCCAGCGCCGATGAGATCGCCCAGGCCCGCGCAGTGGTGCAGGCCTTTGCCGACAATCCCGGCGCGGGAACGGTGGGGCTGAACGGGCAAATGCTCGACCGCCCGCATCTAGCCCTGGCTGAAAGATTGCTGGCCGAGGCCGGCGAAAGCGCCTGATTTTCCTACACGAACCTATTTAGTTACTGGCTCTACGAATCATCTCGCAGGAGCAAGCAAAATGGCGCTACTCGATTCGCTGATCGGCCCGATCGCTTCGATCATCGACAAGATTATCCCTGACAAGGAGGCGCGTGCGCGCGCCAAGCTCGAGCTGCTCAAGCTCGAAGGCACGCAGGAGATGCAGCTGATCGAGGCGCGGCTGCAGGCGATCGTCGCAGAGGCCAATTCCGCCGATCCCTGGACCAGCCGCGCACGTCCGAGCTTCCTCTATATAATGTATGCCATGATCCTGTGGGCGCTGCCGATGGGCGTGCTCGCTGCCTTCAACCCGGCCGCCGCGCGCGAGATTGCCGCTGGCATGAACGCCTACCTCAACGGCCTGCCGGAGCCGCTCTACGCCCTCTTCGGCACAGGTTACCTCGGCTACACGGCCGCGCGCCAATGGGGAAAGGTCAAAGGCGTCGACCGGTAGCGCCTGGAGCCCGCGAGTGCCTCTCCGCCTTGCGTTCGGCACGATATCTTGTGCCGCGAGTCCCGGTGTGCCCCGCCCTACGCGAAACTACCTTGGTCAACCGGCCCTTTCTCGGCTGAGGAGCTCTTCCTTGATCTTCAGGCCGTAGGCGTATCCGCCCAGTGTCCCGTCCGACTGGATCACGCGGTGGCACGGGATCAGCACAGCGATATTGTTCGCGCCGTTTGCGCCGCCCACAGCCCGGCTCGCCTTGGGATTGCCCAGCGCGGCTGCAAGCTCGCCATAGCTGCGCGTTTCGCCCGCGGGGATGCGAAGCAGTTCCTGCCACACGCGCTGCTGGAACGCGGTGCCTTTGACGTCGAGCGGGATATCGGCGCCTGTACCGGGTTGCTCGACCGCCTGCGTGACCCGTTCGAACAGCGCGCGGAACTCCTCTCCGCCGCGGACAAGATCGGCCTTCGGGAAGCGCGCGCGCAATTCCTCTTCGCCTTCGTTGAAACTCAGGCAGCACACGCCCTTTTCGGTCGCCGCGACCAGCATCGGCGCCACCGTGGTGTCGATCACGGTCCAGTGGATCACCCGGCCCGCACCGCCATTCTTCCAGTCGCTGGGGGTCATGCCCATCTTGCCTTTCATTCCTTCGTAGAAGCGGCTCGGCGCTTCGTAGCCCGCATCGTAGATCGCGTCGGTAACCCTTTCGGCCTGCGCCAGTGCATCGCGAGCACGTTCTTCGCGCAGCGCACGCGAATAGGCGGCAGGCGAAAGCCCGGTGGCGCGTTTGAATACGCGCTGGAAATGCGCAGGGCTGTAGCCGGTGATCGCCGCGAGCTCGTCGAGGCGTTCAGCTTCGCCCAGTTTGATCGCTTCGATCGCCGCCAGCACGGCCGCTTCGTCGCGCCCCACTTCGTCGGGCCGACAGCGCTTGCATGGCCGGAGACCCGCCGCGAGCGCCTGCGCGCCGGTGGCGAAGAAGCGCACATTCTTGCGATCGGGGTGACGCGCCGCGCATGACGGCCGGCAATAGATGCCGGTTGTGAGCACGCCGGTAACGAAGCGCCCGTCAAACGACCGATCGCGCCGTTTCACGGCGTCCCAGGCTTTATTATCGTCGAGCATCACGCCCTCCTCGCACGAGCCAGGAAACAGCCGCGTGCCACATTATGCGCGTCGACTTCAACGATGCGCGGATCTTCGAACAGCTTCAGCAGCCCTTCCTCGGCCCCGCCCGGCTCGGTCGTCATGGCATCGGCCATCATGCCCGCCGCGTCGAAACCGCGCAAGGACAGCGCACGGGTGCGGAGCACCGGCGGAATCTCGTCCTCAAAGCGAGCGGGTGCCACAGCGGTTTCGCGCACGAATATGGCGTGGCTGGCGCGAAAGGGCGTGTCCTCGTCGCGGCTGTAATGGTTGATCAGGATCGCCGTTTCGCCGGGATCTGAATCTTCCAGCGTAATGCGGCAGGGAAAGCCCGGCTTGTTGGATACTGCATAGCGGATGGCATTGTACGCAGCCAGTTCGCCATCGGGCATGCCGATGAAACGCTCGAATTGCTGCGGGCTCAATCCTTCGATGATGTAGGCCATTCCTGTTCTCCGTCTGGTGTGACCCCGGCCTACCCATGATCATCGCGCGCCACATCCCGAAGCTTGCGGTCAAAGCAAATGCGGGCCAAACACGCTGGCCATGGGCCGCATTCTCACGCTTTTCGCACTCTTCCTTGCGCTGGCCATGCCGCAACCGGCAGGCGCAGATCCCGCCGATATCGACGCGGCGGCGCGCGGAGTGGTGCGTGTGGTCATCATCGGCACTGACGGTCGAGAGGTGTTCCCGGTGAGCCACGGATCGGGCTTTGCCGTTACCCCGACGCAGATCGTCACCAACGCGCATGTGATCCGCGAGGCGCTGCATGACGACACGCTGAGGATTGGCGTTGTGCCCTCGGAAGGCGCCGATGCCGCCTATGCCCGTGCGGTCTCGGTCAACCCGCGCAACGATCTGGCGCTGATCGAGATCATCGACGGCAGCTTACGGCTGCCTCCCCTGACGATTTCGGGGAGCACCTTGGGCGACATGGGCGAAGTGTCGGCAGTCGGTTATCCCATGAATGTCGACCAGGCGCAGGGGCTCGAAATCGGCGACATCTTCCGCGCGCAACCGCCGGTGAAGAGCCGCGGCTTCCTTTCGGGCGCGCGCCCTTCGCGCCAGTTCGACACGATCCTCCACACCGCGCCCATCGCGCGCGGCAATTCGGGCGGCCCGCTGCTCGACGGATGCGGTCGAGTCGTAGGCGTGAACAGTTTCGGCGCGGATTCGGACGGTTCCGATGCCGAGTTCTACTTCGCCGTGTCGACCCGCGAACTGCTGCCGTTCCTGCGCAGCAACGAAGTGGAAGCGAGTATCAATGCGTTGCCTTGCCGCAGCCTAGACGATCTCGAACAAGCCGAGCGCACCCGCATCGAACAGCAGCGCGCGGAAGCACGCGACCGGCTTGCAGCGCGCGAAGCCGAGCTGAACGACCGGCGCGACCGCGCCCAGCTCGAAGCGCAGCTTGAAGTCCAGGGTGAGCGCGAGAACGCGATGGCGCTGGCACTGATTCTGCTGCTCATGGCCATCGCGGCGGGTTATGTGGCCGTGCAGGCGCGCGGACAGGAAGGCATGGAGCGCCGCGTGACCGCGGCAGGAGCCATAGCCATTGCTACTTTCTTCGCAGCCGTAGCGCTGTGGGTCATGCGTCCGGGGATCGACGAGATCGACCGGCGCGTAGAGAATGCGATGAAAGCCGCGACTGGCGAAGCGCCTCCCGAACCTTCGTCCGAGGCGCGCGAAGGCACCATGCTGTGCACGCTGGTTCCCGAGCGCAGCCGCGTGACGGGCGCGCGCACGGACGATGTCGAATTCGACTGGGCCGCAGACGGCTGCGTCAACACGCGCACGCAATACGGCCTCAACAGCGGCGAATGGACCCGTGTGCTGATCCCCGACGATGAGGATGCGGTTTCGGTCAACCGCTACGATCCGGAAACGCGAACCTTCCTGAGCGAACGCTATTTGCTCGGTCGCAATGCGATGGCTGAGGCTCGCGCCGCGCGCGACGCCTATACCCCGCCGCAATGCCACACCACCGACGCAGCGAAGGTTTTGGGCGAACAGCAGCAGGCGGTGATATCGATGCTGCCGCCCCAGCCGAACGAGCGCCTTGTATATAGCTGTGCGCCCTCGGCGCTGCGCACACCTGCCGCGCCAGGCGGCGGCGAACAGTAAGCTAGTCGGCCAATAAACTACGCCGCGAGCGCTTCCCCGCTCAGCGTGATGCGATGCATCTCGCGGTAGTACCCTTGGTAATCGTTGAGCGCATTGTGCCAGGTGGTGCGGTTGTCCCAGATCGCCACCGTGCCCGGCTCCCATTCGACCCGGCACTGGTTGTCGTCGCGCACGGCCGCCGCGAGCAGTTTCTGGAGCAGCGGCATGCTCTCTTCGCGCGTCTTGCCGACGAAATTGATCGTGAAGGCGCTATTTACATAGAGCAGCTTGCGCCCGGTATGCGGATGGCGGATCACCACCGGATGGACTGCGCCGGTCTTCAGGTCCTGCCCGCGAAGTTCGCCGCCCATGTCGGTCTGCGCGTAAATGCCACCTTCCTGATAGACGTGATCGGCAGTGTGGAAGGCTTCTAACCCTTCGATCTCGGCCTTCAGCTCGTCGGGCAGCGAATCATAGGCTGCGCCCATATGCGCGAACAGCGTGTCTCCACCCTTGGGCGGCAGCTCCCTTGCCACCAGGATCGAGCCCATCGCGGGAATCTGGTCGTATGAATGGTCGGTGTGCCAGGCCCCGCCGATATTGGTCACCTGGTCCGGCTTCTTCCGCACGATCGCGATTTCGGGATATTTGTCCTGCAGCGGGAAGTAGTTGTTGATATCGATTCCGCCCCACCTTTTGGCAAAGGCAATGTGATCTTCTGGCGAGAAGTCCTGCCCTCGGAACATCGCGACGCCATGCTCATAAATCGCCTGCTTGATCTCGCTCATTTCCGCATCGCTGCAATCAGCCAGCGAAACTCCCGAAATCTCAACCCCGCAATTGGGGGACATCGGCGTCAGCTTCATGTTCCTCTCCCTGGCCATTCCGTGGGCCTTCAGGGGGTATCTTACGCCTCGAAGCAAACGAGTCCATAGAATCGCTTCCATTCGGGTTGCATCGCAGCATCCTCGATGCTAGGCGCGCGCCAGCTTTGCCGGGGTGCCCCCTTACGTGCCCGGAACGGTCAAGGCTGTGCAACGTTATCTTCCGGATCCAAGAGGACCTTCAGCGCGTGGATATTTCCGCCGGTATACAGGCTAGCCTTGCTGGGCGTTATGCTTCCGCTCTGTTCGAGCTTGCAGCCGAACAGGGGGCCGTGACTGCGGTCGAATCGGACCTCGAAACGCTTGGTGCCGCGCTGGCCGAATCGGCCGACCTGCGCGAAGTCACCACCAACCCCGAATTGAGCCGCAAGGCGCAGCGCGGAGCGATCGCCGCTGTTGCCGCGCTTCTCGGGCTTGGCGAGCTGACGGGGAACTTCCTCGGCGTGCTCGCCGCCAACCGCCGCCTTTCGGCCGTTGGCGACATGATCCGCGCCTTCCAGATGATCGCTGCCGCACAGCGCGGCGAAGTCACCGCAGAAGTCGCCAGCGCACACCCGCTCACCGAAGAGCAGCTCAATGCGCTCAAGGACAAGCTGACCGCCCGCCAGGGCCGCACAGTAAAGCTCAAGCCGAGCGTCGACCCGGATCTCCTGGGCGGCCTCGTCGTCACCATCGGATCGCAGCGCATCGACGGCTCGATCCGCACCCGTCTGAATTCCCTCGCTAACGCGATGAAAGGCTGAAAATGGAAATCCGCGCCGCAGAAATCTCCAAGGTCATCAAGGACCAGATCGCCAATTTCGGTACCGAAGCCGAAGTGAGCGAAGTCGGCTCCGTGCTTTCGGTGGGTGACGGTATCGCCCGCATCCACGGCCTCGACAAGGTCCAGGCCGGTGAAATGGTCGAGTTCGCCAATGGCATCCAGGGCATGGCGCTCAACCTCGAAGCTGACAATGTCGGCGTCGTGATCTTCGGCTCGGACGCCGAAATCAAGGAAGGCGACAGCGTCAAGCGCACCGGCACCATCGTGGACGTGCCGGTCGGCAAGGGCCTGCTGGGCCGCGTGGTCGACGCGCTGGGCAACCCGATCGACGGCAAGGGCCCGATCGAAGGGGCAGAGCGCCGCCGCGTTGAAGTGAAGGCTCCGGGCATCATCCCGCGCCAGTCGGTCAGCGAGCCGGTGCAGTCGGGCCTCAAGGCCATCGACGCCCTCGTTCCCGTCGGCCGCGGCCAGCGCGAACTGATCATCGGCGACCGCCAGACCGGCAAGACCGCCGTCGCGATCGACACCTTCATCAACCAGAAGGACATCAACAAGTCGGGCGACGAATCGAAGAAGCTCTACTGCATCTACGTCGCCGTCGGCCAGAAACGCTCGACCGTTGCGCAGATCGTGCGCCAGCTCGAAGAAAACGGCGCGATGGAATATTCCATCGTTGTCGCCGCGACCGCTTCGGAGCCCGCTCCGCTGCAGTATCTCGCGCCCTACACCGGCTGCGCCATGGGCGAATTCTTCCGCGACAACGGCATGCATGCCGTGATCGTGTATGACGACCTTTCGAAGCAGGCTGTCGCCTATCGCCAGATGTCGCTGCTACTCCGCCGCCCGCCGGGCCGCGAAGCCTATCCGGGCGACGTGTTCTACCTCCACAGCCGCCTGCTCGAGCGTGCGGCGAAGATGAACGACAGCCAGGGTGGCGGCTCGCTCACCGCTCTGCCGATCATCGAAACCCAGGCAGGCGACGTGTCGGCCTATATTCCGACCAACGTGATCTCGATCACCGACGGCCAGATCTTCCTCGAAACCGGCCTGTTCTACCAGGGCATCCGCCCGGCCATTAACGTCGGCCTGTCGGTCAGCCGCGTCGGCGGCGCCGCGCAGACCAAGGCGATGAAGAAGGTCGCCGGCTCGATCAAGCTCGAGCTTGCACAGTATCGTGAAATGGCTGCCTTCGCGCAGTTCGGCTCGGACCTCGATGCCGCAACGCAGAAGCTGCTCAACCGCGGTGCACGCCTCACCGAGCTGCTCAAGCAGGCCCAGTTCTCGCCGATGCCGGTGGAAGAGCAGGTCGTGTCGATCTTCGCCGGCACCAACGGCTACCTCGACACCGTCGCTGTCGACCGCGTCACTGCCTATGAAGAACAGATGCTGGCGTTCATGCGCGCCGAGCATGCTGCCGTGCTCGCGGAAATCCGCGACACCGGCAAGTTCGAAGACGATGTGAAGGCCAAGGTCGTCACCGCACTCGACGCTTTCGCCAAGCAGTTCGCCTGAGCCTGAGAGACACGATTAGGGAGCCGATATGGCCTCGCTGAAGGAACTCAAAGGTCGGATCAACTCGGTCAAGTCGACCCAGAAGATCACAAAGGCCAAGCAAATGGTCGCAGCGGCCAAGCTGCGCCGTGCGCAGTCGGCTGCCGAAGCCGCACGCCCCTATGCCGAGCGCCTGGCTTCGGTGATGGCTTCGCTCGCCGCCAAGGTCGGCAAGAGCGACAGCGCACCCAAGCTGCTCGCCGGCACCGGAAGCGACCAGCGCCACCTGCTGGTGGTAGTCAACACCGACAAGGGCCTGTGCGGTGGCTTGAACTCTAACATCATCAAGGAAGCCCGCTCGCAAGCCAACAGGCTGATCGGGGCAGGCAAGGATGTGCAGTTCTACCTCGTCGGCAAGAAAGGCCGCGCGCCGATCAAGCGCGACTTCGGACAGCGCATCGCCAAGCTTTTTGACACGGCAAACGTCAGGACGCCGGGCTTCGAAGAAGCCGACGCCATCGCGAACGAGCTGATCACCATGTTCGAAGAAGGCAAGTTCGACGTGGCTCACCTCGTCTACCCGACCTTCAAGAGCGCGTTGGCGCAGGACCCGACGACGGTCCAGCTGATCCCGGTTCCCTCTCCTGAGGAATCTGCAGGCGGCGACGCAGTGGCCGAATATGAGCCGGGCGAAGAGGAAATCCTCGAGGAGCTGCTGCCGCGCTACGTCAAGACGCAGCTGTTCGGCTCGCTGCTCGAACGCGAAGCTTCCGAACAGGGCGCTTCGATGACCGCAATGGACAACGCCACGCGCAACGCTGGCGACCTGATCAACAAGCTCACCATCCAGTACAACCGCAGCCGCCAGGCCGCGATTACCACCGAGCTGATCGAAATCATCGCCGGTGCGGAAGCGCTGTAAGTAAGGGATAGCCCAGTGAAGAAACTCGCCCTCGCACTCCTGCCAGCCTTCGCCCTCGCCGCTTGCGGTGAAGAGCCCGCGCCCGCGCCGCAGCCGACCCCGACCGAAACTGCTGTTGCAGTGCCGGAAGAGCCCGCCCTGCCCGCGCCCGACGCGGCGGTGTTCGCTGAAACCCTTGCCAAGGCATGCCCCGCGGCCAAGCCAGTCAGCACCTCGGCTTGCAAGCGCGCCGGCTTCGGCTCGGAAAACGTGATTTGCCAGTACGGCCTCGGTAAGGATGAATATCTGCGCCACTCGGCCACACTGACCCCAGGCGACGGCGAATGGACCGTAGCCGAACCCGAAACCGTTTGCGCCCAGGGCGCCTGACACAACGCCAAGAATTCTCAGAGCAGGATATAGAAATGGCCACCGCACCCGTACTCAACCAGACCACCAATGGCACGATCAGCCAGGTCATCGGCGCTGTCGTCGACGTCCAGTTCCCTGGCGAGCTGCCGGCGATCCTCACCGCGCTGGAAACCAAGAACGGCGATAACACGCTCGTTCTGGAAGTTGCCCAGCACCTGGGTGAAAATACCGTGCGCACCATCGCCATGGACGCGACCGAAGGCCTCACCCGCGGTCAGGAAGTGATCAACACCGGCGCGCAGATCTCGGTCCCCGTCGGCCCCAAGACGCTTGGCCGCATCATGAACGTGGTCGGCGAGCCGATCGACGAGCGCGGCCCGATTGGTGCCGATCAGCGCGCGCCGATCCACGCTGAAGCCCCTGCCTTCATCGACCAGTCGACCGAAGCTGCCATTCTCGTCACCGGCATCAAGGTGATCGACCTGCTCGCGCCTTACGCGAAGGGCGGCAAGATCGGCCTGTTCGGCGGCGCCGGCGTGGGCAAGACCGTGCTGATCCAGGAACTGATCAACAACATCGCGAAGGGTCACGGCGGCGTGTCCGTGTTCGCCGGCGTGGGTGAGCGTACCCGCGAAGGTAACGACCTCTACCACGAATTCCTCGACGCCGGCGTTATCGCCAAGGACGCCGACGGCAATGCGACCTCGGAAGGTTCGAAGGTGGCACTGGTGTTCGGCCAGATGAACGAACCCCCGGGCGCCCGCGCTCGCGTGGCTCTCTCGGGCCTGACCATGGCGGAATACTTCCGCGACCAGGAAGGCCAGGACGTGCTCTTCTTCGTCGACAACATCTTCCGCTTCACGCAGGCGGGTTCGGAAGTGTCGGCGCTGCTCGGCCGTATTCCTTCGGCCGTGGGCTACCAACCGACCCTGTCGACCGACATGGGCAACCTTCAGGAACGCATTACCTCGACCACCAAGGGCTCGATCACCTCGGTGCAGGCGATCTACGTTCCGGCCGACGACTTGACCGACCCTGCGCCGGCAACTTCGTTCGCCCACTTGGACGCGACCACCACGCTGAGCCGCGCGATTTCGGAGCTGGGCATCTACCCGGCGGTGGATCCGCTCGACTCGACCAGCCGCGTTCTCGAACCGCGCGTTGTCGGCACCGAGCACTACGAAACCGCTCGTAAGGTTCAGGAAACGCTGCAGAAGTACAAGAGCCTGCAGGACATCATCGCCATTCTCGGCATGGACGAACTGTCGGAAGAAGATAAGCTGACCGTCGCCCGCGCGCGCAAGATCCAGCGCTTCCTGTCGCAGCCCTTCCACGTCGCCGAAGTTTTCACCAACATCCCCGGCAAGTTCGTGCAGCTCGAAGACACCATCAAGTCGTTCAAGGCGGTGGTCGAGGGCGAATACGACCACCTGCCCGAAGCCGCTTTCTACATGGTTGGCGGCATCGAGGATGCGGTGGCCAAGGCCAAGAAGCTAGCTGAGGACGCCTGAGACCGATGGCACTGCACTTCGAACTCGTAACGCCGGAAAAGCTGGTCCGCAGCGAGGACGTCTACATGGTGGTCGTCCCCGGTTCGGAAGGCGAGTTCGGCGTGCTTGAGGGCCATGCGCCCTTCATGTCGACCATTCGCGACGGCGCCGTGCAGGTCTACAAGACCGAAGGCGCCAGCCCCGAGACCATACAGGTCCGCGGCGGCTTTGCGGAAGTGGGCGATGCCGGCCTGACGGTGCTCGCTGAACACGTCGAAGCCTGATAGTTCTGGCGACAGAAGGAAATTTGAAAGGGCGGCCTGAAAAGGTCGCCCTTTTCATTTGCGGAACAGGATGATCCGATTAGGGTTGCTCCATTGAGAATCCGGTCCCGGGTTCGCCTTCACAAATATCCGGAGAGGACATTTGAACCTTGTTTCGAAACTGGCGCTGGCCGCAGTCATGACCCTTGGTACCGTAAATCCCGCTTTCGCAGACAATCAGGCCGCCGATACCGGTGTTCCTGGCCCTGAACAGGATCCGCACATCTGGCTGGAAGAAGCTCGCGGCGAAAAGGCGCTCGAGTGGGTCAAGGCCGAGAATGAGCGTACGCTGGGCTTGCTCACCGCCGATCCCCGCTTCGAGCAGCTCAAGGCCGAAGCACTGACCATCCTCGACAGCGAGGATCGCATTCCCTTCGTGTCGATCCGGCCAGACGGGCTCTACAATTTCTGGCAGGACAAGGCGAACCCGCGCGGCCTCGTCCGCAAGACCACGCTTGAGAGCTACCGCACCGATACGCCCGAATGGGAGGTTGTGCTCGATGTCGACGCGCTGGCAAAGGCCGAAGGGCGCGAATGGGTGTACCAGGGGTCGACCTGCCTGCCGCCCGAGTTGCGCCATTGCATGATCTCGCTGTCGGATGGCGGCAAGGATGCCACCATCATGCGCGAATTCGACATGGTGACGAAGAGCTTCGTCGAAGGCGGCTTCGAACTGCCCGAAAGCCAGGGCAACATGCAGTGGATCGACAAGGATACGCTGCTCGTCACGCGCAATTTCGACGATACGCTCAAGACCGAGAGCGAATATCCCTTCACCTCGCGCATCTGGAAGCGCGGCCAGTCGCTTGACGATGCGCAGGAGATCTTCCGTGGCTCGCCCAAGGACGTATGGGCAGGTGCCAGCCTGCTGCGCGACAACAAGGGCACGATCCACGCCTACACAGCCTTCCGCGCAGTGAGCTTCCACGAAACCGAATATTACGTGCAGAAGGATGGCGAGTGGCTGCGGCTGGATATCCCGCTCAAGGCCTCGCCCTACGGCATCGTCGACGGTCATTTGCTCTATTCGACCGATGTGGACTGGACCGTGGACGGCCAGACTTTCCCGGCTGACAGCCTGATCGCGGTCGACCTTGAGGAGTGGAAGGCCAACCCCAACGGCGCGAAGAAGACGCTCGTCTGGGCGCCCGGCGAACGCCAAACCAAGCAGGGCGGATCGATCACCGGCAATTCGCTTTTCGTGACCATGCTCGACAATGTCGTGGGCAAGGTGGTGCGGTTCGACTTCGCAGACGGTGCCTGGCACCAGACGCCGGTTGCGCTGCCCGACAATGCGACGCTGGGCATCGCGACCTCGTCGGACGAGACCGACCAAATCATGTTCACGGTCACGGACTTCCTCAATCCGACCACGCTCTATTACTCGGACGGCGGAAAGCCCGAGGCGATCAAGACTTCGCCGCTCTATTTCGATCCGGCGGGGATGGACGTCGAACAGTTCTCGGCGACCAGCAAGGACGGAACGAAAATCCCTTACTTCATCGTCAAGCCCAAGGGCATGAAGGTGGACGGGACCACCGCGACGCTGCTGACCGGTTATGGCGGCTTCCAGGTGCCGCGCCTCCCCGCTTACCTCGGCACGACCGGCAAGCTGTGGCTCGAAAAGGGCGGCGCCTATGTGCTCGCCAACATGCGCGGCGGCGGCGAGTTCGGCCCGAACTGGCACCAGACCGCGATCCGCGAGAACAAGCAGCGTACGTGGGATGACTTCATTGCTGTGGGTGAAGACCTGGTGAAGCGCGGCTTCACTTCTCCGCAGCATCTCGGCATCCAGGGCGGTTCGCAAGGCGGGTTGCTGGTGGGTACAGCCTTTACCCAGCGGCCCGATCTGTTCGGCGCAGCCATCGTGCAGATCCCGCTGTTCGACATGCTGCGCTACCACCTGATCGGCCGCGGTGCTTCATGGATCGGCGAGTATGGCGATCCGCGCATTCCCGAACAGCGGGCCTGGATCGAAGGCTATTCGCCCTACCAGAAGATCGTCGAAGGGGTGGACTACCCCTCGCCCTTCCTCTGGGCTTCGACGGCCGATGACCGCACCCATCCCGCGCATGCGCGCAAGGGTGCCGCCAAGCTGAAGGCGCTCGGCCAGCCATATTACTACTATGAGGAAATGACCGGCGGCCATTCGGGCGGGGTCGACAACGAGCAACGCGCGCAGCTCCAGGCGCTGCAGTTCATCTACCTGATGGAAAGGCTGATGGACGACCGCTCAAAGGACTGAACGCAGTCTTTCGCAAAATCGGCAAGGGCGGCCCGCAAGGGTCGCCCTTTTCGTTTCGGGCAAAGCACGCCAACGCTTCATCGCATCGCGGGCACCGCCCGGATGATGAATCGCGCCCTAAGCACAAGCGATTACCCGGAATTAAGGCTCGAAACCGAATGATTACAGGCAACGGGGGCCAGTCAGGAGACAAAGCATGCCCTATGCCCCGCATGAGACCGTAGCCGACGCGATCAAGCGTGCCGCCCTGCCTACTACTCATCGGATCTATTGGTCCGCAGCCCGCAAGGCCGAAGTCGTGCGGGCAGTGCGTAAGCAGGTGATAAGCTTTGCTGAAGCGCGCGAACGCTATTTGCTCAGCCACAGCGAATTCCGCGAATGGGAAGATCTGGTCGATCGGCGCCATCGCGATGAAGTGCAGCCCAAGCGACCGCCCGAAGCGGTGCGTCACAAACTCGAAGAGGCCTGACCCGGGTCCAAATGGCCGGCCGCCCGCTTTCGCCTACCTTGTCCTGGTCGGTGCGTGAAAGTCGGGCGGCTTGGAGCTAACCCAGCTGACGAATTTGGCGATCTCGACATGCGCGAGGATGACGGCGCGATCATCGCCAATCCGCGCCAGCTGGGAGTTGGTGAAATGCGTATGGATCGCCTTGTGGCAAATCGGATGGACCGGAACCGTCCCCCGACCCTTCTTCGCCTTCGGCACAGGATGATGCCATTGCAGCAGCGTGTCGATCGCGCGATCGCACAGCCAGCACGTGAGCGCTTCATCGCCATCCATTGGCGGGTCAGCCCTTGTCTTTCGCTGCGGCCTTTTTCTTCTTCATCGCATCGTGGAAGCGGTCGGCCCAGCCGGGTTTGACGATCTGCTCCCCGCGCACCATGCGCAAATCCCCGTCGCCGACATCGCGGCTGACCGCGCTGCCCGCCGCGACAATCGCGTCGGCACCGATCTTGACCGGCGCAATCAGCGAGCTGTTCGATCCGATGAAGGCACGCGGGCCGATCTCGGTCTTGTATTTGAAATAGCCGTCGTAATTGCAGGTGATGGTGCCCGCGCCGATGTTGGCATGTTCGCCCACGATCGCATCACCGAGATAGGTCAGGTGACTCGCCTTGGCCCCCTCGCCCAGCACCGCCTTTTTCATCTCGACGAAATTGCCGACCTTGCTGCCCTTTTCCATCACCGCACCGGGCCGCAGCCGGGCGAAGGGGCCGACCGAGCAGTCGGCACCAATCGTCGCGCCGACGATGTGGCTGAAGGCATGGATTGTGGCGCCATCGGCCACGCTGACACCGGGGCCGAATACGACATTGGGTTCGACCGTCACGTCGCGCCCCAAGCGCGTGTCGAAAGCGAAGAAAACGGTTTCGGGTGCGACCAGCGTTGCCCCGTCGGCCATCGCTTCGGCGCGGCGCGCGGCTTGCCATTGCGCCTCGGCCCGAGCGAGTTCTGCGCGGGAGTTGATGCCCTGAACCTCAGCCTCGTCCGCCTCGACCCAGGCGCTTGCCCTGCCATCGCCGAGCGCAGTCATCACGATATCGGGCAGGTAATATTCGCCTGCGGCATTGTCGTTCCCGATGCGGCGCAGCAAGGCAAAGAGATCCTGCGCCCGCACCGCCATCATGCCCGAATTGCACAGGTCGACCGCGCGCTCGGCGGCAGTCGCATCCTTGAACTCGACCATCTTGGCGATGGTCCGGCCATCCTCGCTGATCACCCGTCCATAGGCGCCCGGATCCGCCGCACGGAAGGCCAGCACCACGCAGGGCGGCGCATCGGCTTCATGCAGCCTGTCGAGCATCCGCCGCATGGTCTCAGGCCGCACGAAAGGAACGTCGCCGTAGAGAATCAGCACATCGCCGTCGAACCCGGCAAGCGCGGCTTCGGCCTGTTGAACCGCATGGCCGGTGCCCAGCTGCGGTTCCTGCAGGCAGCAATCGGCGCGACCCTTTACTGCAGCCTCGATTTGCTCCGCTTTGTCTCCCACCACCACCACGCTGCGCGCGGGCTCAAGCTCCGCCACCGAAGCAAGTAGATGATCGAGCATGGCGCGCCCGGCAATCGGGTGCAGCACCTTGTGCAGGTCGCTCTTCATGCGGGTGCCCTTGCCCGCGGCAAGGACGATGGCGGCGAAATCACTCATGCGCGCTTCATGGCACCAAACGCTTGCGGTTTGAAGAACCATCGGCCACCGGATGGTGCATGGCTGATTTTCCTTTCCGCGGCATAGGCTTCGACCTCGACGGCACTTTGCTCGACACTTTCCGCGACCTGGGCGCGGCGGTGAACCATGCGCTCGAACTCGGCGGCTTCTCGCCCGTCTCGGTCGAAAGCTCGAAAGACCTGATCGGCGGCGGGGCCAAGATCATGCTGGCCCGCGCGGTCGAGGCGCAGGGCGGCATGCCCGAAGAGGATTTTCGCGCGCTCTACAAGGCGATGCTGGCCTATTATGCAGAGCATAACGCGGTCCACACCCGCCCCTATCCGCATGCCGAAGAGGTGCTGAACGAGCTTGCCTCACGCGGTGTGCAGATGGCGGTCGTCACCAACAAGTTCGAAGCCTTTGCGCGCAAGGTGCTCGGCGATCTGGGTCTCGACCGGCACTTCGTCAGCGTGATCGGCGGCGATTCGATGGGCCGCGCTGCGGACGGCAGTTTCCTTGCCAAGCCGGCGCCCGATCCCGTTATCGAGGCACGCAAGCTTTGCGGCGGCGAGGCATTCGCTTTTGTCGGCGACAGCTCTTATGATGTGCGCGCCGCGCGCGGTGCCGGGGTTCCGGTGGTAGTGGCGGGATATGGTTATTGCGATGCCGCCCCGCACGAACTGGGCGGAGACGCAGTGATCGATTCGCTTGCCGGACTCATCGCGGCGCTCGAGCGGCTTTGAGGCGCTTGCCGGCGGCAAATGCCGTTACGGAATCGCGACCTCACCAAAGTGCGGTTGCAAGCTTCGCGCGAAACTGCCAACCGGGCGTCACATTTACGCAAACGTAAGGCCGCTGGGCCGACCTGAAGCAGGAGAGAACCCCCATGAGCATCGACTTCAAGGACAAGGTTGCGATCGTCACCGGCGCCGGCGGCGGTCTGGGTCGTGAATACGCACTCGAACTCGCGCGGCGCGGCGCAAAGGTCGTGGTCAACGACCTCGGCGGATCGCGCGACGGCACCGGCCATTCGGACATGGCGCTGCAGGTGGTCGAGGAAATCGAGAAGATGGGCGGCGAAGCCGTTTCCAACGGCGGTTCGGTCACCGAATACGAACAGATGGAAAAGATGGTTGCCGACGCCAAGCAGAAGTGGGGCGGCGTGCACGTCCTCATCAACAATGCCGGCGTGCTGCGCGACAAGACCTTCGCCAAGATGACCCCGGAAGATTTCGAGTTCGTGCTCAAGGTGCACCTGACCGGTTCTGCCTTCGTCACCAAGGCGTGCTGGGAAACCTTCCGCGAGCAGGCCTATGGCCGCATCCTGATGACCGCTTCGTCCACCGGCCTCTTCGGCAATTTCGGCCAGGCTAACTATGGCGCAGCCAAGCTCGGCCTCGCCGGCCTGACCAAGACGCTGCAGCTCGAAGGCGCGAAGTACAACATCAGGGTCAACACGCTGTCGCCCGTCGCGGGCACGCGCATGACCGAAGACCTGTTCCCCGAAGCGGCCTTCAAGCTGTTCGATCCGGTGAACGTCGTCCCCGCGGCGCTGTTCCTGGTGAGCGAAGATGCGCCGACCAACGCCATCGTCGGCGCTGGCGCAGGCGGCTTCCACAGCGCCTGGACAGTGATGAACGAAGCGGTGTGGCTGAAGGAAGAAGACCGCACGGTGGAAGGCTTCGCGGCAAATTGGGACAAGATTTCGTCCTTCACCAACCTCACCGCTCCGCAGAGCGGCAGCGAGCAGAGCGCCAATATCCTCAAGGCAATGCAGAAGGTGCTCGGCCCCGATGCGGCGCCTTCCAGCGCACGCGGATAATTCTCTGCTGTATTGACACAGTAATACACTAGGCGTACCTCTCCCTGCATCAACAGGGAGAGGTTTGCCCATGTATACTGAAGACGACCTGCGGCAGGCGGTGGCTTCGGGTGCGATCAGCGCCCAGGCCGCAGATGCACTGCGCGAGTCGGTGAAGCTAACGCGCGATGCGCCGGCCACCGACGAAGAGCATTTCCGGCTCATCAACAGCTTCAACGATATCTTCGTGACCATCGCGGCCGTACTGCTGCTGGTGGCAATGGCCGGTATCGGGCAGGCTTTCACGCCGAATCTCGACGGGCCGCCACCCTTCTCCGGCCTGCTGATCGCAGGCGCGGCATGGGGCATGGCCGAATATTTCACCCGCATCCGGCGCATGGCACTGCCCAGCATCGTGCTGCTGCTCGCCTTTGTCGGCGGCGTTTTCGAAATGCTGCTCGGCACTATCGTCATGTCGCTCGGCGGTGACAATTTCGATGGCAATCAAGTGTTGGCCGGATCGCTGATCGCGGGCGCCGCGCTCGCCACCGCGGGTGCCGCATGGATTCACTGGCGCCGCTTCATGGTGCCGATCACCGTTGCTGCAGGAGCAGGCGCACTGACTGTCACTGCTATCGCGCTGATCGTAACAATCATCGGCCCGAACAATATCGACAGCCCTGAGCCGATCTTCATCCCGCTGGTATTCATCGCTGGCCTGTGCGTCTTCGCTTTCGCCATGCGTTGGGACACCAGCGACAGGGAACGCCAGACGCGCCGCAGCGACGTGGCCTTCTGGCTGCACTTGCTTGCAGCGCCCATGATCGCGCACCCGCTGTTCCACTGGCTGGGCGTGACGGGCGGCAACAACATCGGCCTGGGCGCTGCAATGGGCGTGCTCGTGGTCTATGTCGCGCTCGGAATGATCGCGCTGGCGATCGACCGCCGCGCGCTGCTGGTCTCGGCATTGGCCTATGTGCTCGCCGCCTTGACCTTTCTGTTCGACCGCTTCGGCGCGGTCGAACTCAACGTTGCCCTCACCGCCCTGGTGATCGGATCGGCCTTGCTGACGCTCTCGGCTTTCTGGACCCCGATCCGCCGCGCGATCGTGCAGCCGTTGCCTGAAGGGCTCCAGGCGCGCCTGCCGCATGCAGCGACTGCCTGAGGAAGGGAATTCGCGATAGAGGAATGGGGCTCGCACTGCGGTGCGGGCCCCTTTTCATTGCGCTCAGCTGCCGACTGCTTTGACCAGCCGACGTTCCATCGGCGCCAATACACCCGCCAGTTCATGTCCGCGCTTGAGCACCTGGCCATGCTCGCCGAACAATGTCCACATACCCTGCTTCGAACGTAGCGCCGGGCGCTTCTCGATCCGCGCCTGCGGATGCTCGGCGGTGCGGCGGAAGGCCGCGAACACGGCAACGTCGCGAGTGAAATCCATCGCATAGTCGCGCCATTCACCTGCTGCGACCATTCGCCCGTAGAGATCGAGGATTCGTTGCAGTTCTTCGCGCTCGAAACCGACCTGGTTGGGAACACGACCCGGAAATGCGACGACGGACCCTGGCAGTCCGGAGCGCATGCCCGAGCTCATCAATCGTCAGTCCCGCTGCGCTTGGCCATTTCGCGCGGCATCGCGAGGCGCTTCAGCGTTTCGACCTCCGCCTTGAGCTCGGCAATCTCGCCCTCAAGCTTCTCGATGCAATCGCGGCTGGGCTCGCAAGGATCGTCGCACGGCGTGCCATAGGGGATGAATTCGCGCATCCACTCTTCTGCCGGAACAAGCGTGGACCGCGCCTTGAGCCCGATCATGGTTGCGCCTTCCGGAACATCGTCCGTAACCACTGCATTTGCACCGATCCGGGCGCGCTCGCCCACTGTAATCGGGCCGATAATCTGCGCCCCTGAGCCGATGATCACATTGTCGCAAATGGTCGGGTGGCGCTTTCCTGCGATACCATTGGCGGGGTTGGTGCCGCCTAGCGTGACGCATTGGTAGATCGTCACATTATTGCCGATCTCGGCGGTTTCCCCGATCACGGTGAAGCCATGGTCGATAAAGAAATTGCTGCCGATACTGGCGCCCGGATGGATGTCGATCGCGGTCAGGAAGCGCGAGAAATGGTTCACTAGCCGCGCGAGGAAGAACAGCTTGGCTTCGAACAGCCAATGCGCAATCCGGTGGAAGAACAGCGCCCAAACGCCCGGATACAACAGGATTTCCCAGCGCGAGCGCGGAGCGGGATCGCGTGCCCGGACCGAGTCCAGATAGGCTTTGAGCCGGTCGAACATAGTTGTTTTCTCCCACCAAACGCGGGTCAAAGCAAGCGTGCCTGCTCCGGGCCCTGCGTGGCGTCCAATGCGTCGCGCCAGAGAGACATGGTGGCTGGCACCTTGCGTTCAAGGCTTAGCCGGTCGATCGCGATCACAAGATGCTCGATTTCCGCGAAGCTGCGTTCGGCGCGCGGAACGAGATATTCGAGCGCGCCTTCGCCCAGCATCAACCCGCGCTGTTCGGCAATTGCCGCGATCAGCCGGGCGACCATGTCGTCATCGGGCACACCGATTTCGAGCTGCAGCGAGCCGCCCAAACGCGAACGCAAGTCAGGCAGGGCGATCTCCCACGGCTGCCGATCCGAGATCAGCAGCAATGGCTCGCCGGTCTCCTGCGCGCGGTTCCAGCAGTGGAACAGTTCGGCTTCGCCCCAGCTGTCCGCTCCGTCGATCACGTGGATGCCCTGTGTCTCAGCCCATTTGCCAAGCAGCGACTTGCCCGAGCGGGGCGGCCCGGTGAGCACCGCCGTGCGAAAGGGCCATGCCTGCGGGTTGGAGAGCGCCTCATAGGCAGCGGAATTGGCATTGCCGATCACAACCCGGCTTGCCTCTCCGCTGCCCGGAAGCGCCAATGGAAGCGCGATTTGCGTCGACATGCGCCTTCCCTCCCCGCGCCTAGCGGCTGATGGCGAGTGCGTTCGAGCCCTGCTGCACGGAAAAGCCTCGCGCACGCAGGCCCGCAGCGAGTTCGTCCAGCGAGCCCGCGAAGCTCACGCTCATCACCGATGTGCCGCCGAACGCAAGGCTGGTGGTGGCGGCGCCGCGCACGCCGGGCGTGGCGCGCACTGCGGCAAGCGTCGCGTCGATTGATGCGGCGTCCGGGCTGGCGAACTGGACCACATAGGCGGTCACAACGCCCGCCGGTTGGTTCGGCTGTGCAACGCCCGGGCCCACCCCGGGCTGGAGTTCACCTGCGGCGATCGCTGCTTCGCGCGCTTCGATCGCACGACCGATCTCGATCAACCGGGCGATGGCCGGATCGACGATCAGGTCGATATCCTGTTCAAGTGTCGAGTCGGGGCGCAGTTTGCCCTCGGCAAGAGCGTTCTCGTAGATCAGGTCAAATCGGCGAACCGCCTGCCCCAGCATGTCCTGAAGCCCATCAGGCGTATCCGCGGTCATGGTGAAACCGTCGAGATAGCGATTGTCAGGGCCATAACGTGCAGTGAAGGTCCCCGTCACCGGTCCACCGGGATAGGTATAGTCGAGGTGGGCAACCGGAACGAGCACGTCGGCTGCACCGAACTGGTCGAGGATCACCCGCCACCATGCGCGGCTGCGGCGCATCGTCTGGCCCTGGTTCAACAGGAGCGAATCACCCCCGGCCCCGGCCGGGCGGACATAGTTGATCCGGCTCGTCCCCGGATTGAACTCAGCCCAAGCGCGCTGCCACGGGTTGCGCACCTCATACATGGTGTAGGTGCCTGCGCTCGCAGTGACGGGAAGCAGCAGCATCGGTGCGGATGGCTGGCCCCTTACCGCACCGCCAAGATATTGCCCTGCGCGCGTGCGGTCGAAGATCACGCCCAGCGTTGCGCGATAACGGCGCGGACCGATCAACTCGTTCTCGATCACCACAGCGGAGACCATCGCCTCGATTGCCGATGCCGGCAGTTCAGGTCCACCGATCTTTTCCCACGCGATGCGCTGCGCTTCACGCCAACCCTGCTCGCGCGCCTGTTCGGCATTGTCCGCCCGAACGTCTACCTCGATCCCGCCGACATCGATGTCGCTGCTCGATGCGACCGGGGGAATCCCGCGATCGCCCGCCACTTGGGCCACCAGTGCCGCAATCCCAAGCCCCAGCAGCGCAAGCGCGGCAATCCACGCCAGAACGCGCGCGAGCGGGCGGGCGGGAAGCATTGGCGACAGGCGCGAGGTGAGAAGGCTGGCAGTCATCGGGGAAAAGCTGACGCCTTTTGCCTAAAGGCGAGTGGAATTCCAAGCGCGAAAGGCTAAAGCCGTGCACATTATGGCCAGCAACAACCCGCCGCCCGAAAGCTACACCTACCAGGATGCCGGAGTCTCGATCGACGCGGGCAATGCGCTCGTCAAGGCGATCGGCCCGTTGGTGAAGGCAACTGCTCGTCCCGGAGCAACCAGCGAGCTAGGCGGTTTCGGCGGTTTCTTCGATCCCAAGGCGGCCGGATACAAGGATCCGCTGCTGGTCGCGGCAAATGACGGCGTCGGCACCAAACTCAAGCTCGCGATCGAGCATGACCGGCATGACAGCGTCGGGATCGACCTCGTCGCCATGTGCGTGAACGATCTGATCGTGCAAGGCGCCGAACCGCTGTTCTTCCTCGACTATTTCGCCACAGGCAAGCTCGAGAACGGCATTGCCGAACGGGTCATTGCCGGCATAGCCATTGGCTGCAAGCAGGCCGGCTGCGCCCTGATCGGCGGCGAAACCGCCGAAATGCCGGGCATGTATGCTGCGGGAGATTACGACCTGGCCGGGTTCTGCGTTGGCGCCGTCGAGCGCGGCGAACAATTGACCGGCGAAAAGGTTGCGCCGGGCCATGTGCTGATCGGGCTCGCGTCATCGGGCGTCCATTCAAACGGCTATTCGCTCGTGCGGCGGCTGGCCGAAGACAAGGGCTGGAAGCTCGATCGCCCGGCGCTGTTCGATTCCGACCGGCTGCTGATCGATGCGCTGATCGAGCCGACGCGAATCTATGTCGCCAGCCTGCTGCCGCTGATCCGCGAAGGCCTGATCGACGGGCTTGCGCATATTACCGGCGGCGGCCTGCTCGAGAATATCCCGCGCATCCTGCCGGAAGGCGCGCATGCCATGGTCGATGCCGACAGCTGGGAACAGCCGCGGTTGATGGCCTTCCTTCAGGCGCAGGGCAATATCGAGCCGGGCGAAATGGCGCGCACCTTCAATTGCGGCACCGGCATGGTGCTGGCGGTCGCGCCAGACAAGGTCGAAGCGGTGCTCGAACGGCTCGCGGCAGCAGGCGAAACCGCCTTCCGCATCGGAAGCATCGAAGGCGGCGCGCGCGGCTGCACCGTTCGCGGCGGTCAGGGCACCTGGTCGGCCAAGGACGATTGGGAGGCGACGCATTTTGCCTGAGGCAGGTCGCGCCAAGGCAAAAGTCGCCATTTTCATTTCCGGCGGCGGCACAAACATGGCCGCGCTGCTTTATGCCAGCCGCCTGCCCGGCTGCCCCTATGAGATCGTGCTGGTGGCGAGCAATCGCGAGGACGCGGGCGGGCTCACGCTCGCGCGGGCCGAAGGCATCGCGACCTTCGCGCATCCGCACAGGGGAATGGAGCGTGCCGAACACGATAAGGTGATGGAGCGCGCCGCCAGGGATGCCGGGGCCGAATTTATCGTGCTGGCGGGATACATGCGTATCCTGTCGGAGGAGTTCGTCACGCGTTGGGCCGGACGGATCGTCAACATCCACCCGTCGCTGCTGCCGAAATACAAGGGGCTCGACACCCATGCGCGGGCGATCGCGGCGGGTGACAGCCATGGCGGCACGACCGTCCACCTTGTGACTCCGGAACTCGATTCGGGTGCGATCCTGCAGCAGATCGAAGTCGCGATCCTTCCCGACGATACAGCCGAAGCACTGGCCGATCGGGTCAAGCTGGCCGAGCACCAGCTCTACCCGCGCGCGCTGGCCGATTACGTCTCGCGCGGAAACGATCCGGCGTGGCTGATCGAGCAGGTCCGCCAGCGGATAGCCGCGCTGCCCGAAGTCGAAGAACGCCCGAGCCACGGAGCGCCCGGGTGGCGGACCGGAGGCAAGAGCGGCAAATATTTCGCCTATTTCAGCGACCAGCACCACGGCGAGAAAGCCATAGCCTTGCTGGTCAAAACCAGCGGCGCCGACGAGATGAACGCTCTGATCGAGAACGATCCGGCGAGCTTCTATCGCCCGGCCTATTACGGGGCGAGCGGCTGGGTCGGCCTGGTGCTCAACCGGCCCACCCTCGACTGGGGACAGGTCGAACACTGGCTCTGGCGGAGCTGGCGCAGCGTTGCGCCGAAGCGGCTGACTTCACTGATCGACGCAGCGGAGGAATTCTAGCCCGATGGGTGCAATGCTGCCCGAACGGCCGCATCCGCTGGCTCGAGCACCGCTGGTCGACAGGACCTGCGCCGGGCTCGACCATGCCTGGGAGAGGGGCTGGCTACCGCCGCCGTCGATCGATCCGGACGAGCTTTGGCGACGTGCGGCCAAGGGCTATGCTGTAGAGACCGAACGCGGAGGACGGAGCGAGGAGGATGTCGCAGATTTTCGCGAGCGGCTCAGCGCATTATGCTCGGCGGTTGCAAGCGAAGCGCGGCTCAACGCGCTCGGCAAGACGATGGCGCACGGCCAGATCGTGCGCGTGATCCGCCAGCGGTTGGGGCTCGGCCAACTCTGGCTGCAACGACCCGAATTGCTCGACACGCCGCTTGCACCGCCAATCGTGGTGGTGGGCCCCATGCGCAGCGGCACGACCCGCCTCCACCGCCTGCTCGCCGCCGATCCCGCACATTGCGCCACACGCTTCTGCGACAGTTGGTCACCGGTGCCGCAACGGATCGACATGCGCCCGCTTTGGGGCGGCATGATGCTCGCAGTGGCGCGCCAGCTCGATCCATGGATCGACGCGCTCCACCCCATGGGGTCGATGCGGGCCGAAGAGGAACTGGGCTGGATCACCAGCGCGCTGGGCCACAGCACTTTCGAAACGCAATGGCGCGTGTCGTCCTTCACTTCGTTCTGCGAGAAGCGCGATGCGACGCCAATCTACCGCGAATTTGCGCGCATCCTGCGCACCGATGCCGCGCATCACGGCAATGCCATGCGCCCGCGCGTGCTAAAGGTTCCGCAATTTTCGGAGGAGCTGCCTGCCCTGCTGGCGCAATTCCCCTGCGCGCGACTGGTGATTGCGAACCGCGATGGCGAGGATGTGTTGCGCAGCGCGGTTTCGCTCGTGGCCAACCAGATGACGATCCAGTCCGACCATGTCGATCTCGACTGGATCGAAGCCGAATGGCGCCGCAAGCTCGACCTCAGCCACGCGCTGGTCGAAGCGGCGCTGGCGGATTTTACGGGACCGGTCGCGCATGTGCATTTCGATGCGCTCGGCGCGAATTGGGAAGCCGAAATCGCGCGGATCTACGCCGAATTGGGGATCGATCTTGCTCCGGAAGCCCGCACAGCCATGCGCGCCGAAATGCGCGAAAGCGAACTGAGCCCACACCGGTTCCACGCCATGCAACTGGCGCGCTTCAAATCCGGAAAAGCAGCCTAGCTAGCCTGCCTTGCCAATTCCCGGGATGAAGGCCCCCACCCGCTTGCGATAATCGGCATATTGCTGGCCAAATACGGCCAGCAGGTCGCGCTCCTCATAGGATATGCCGATCATGATGTAGATCGTGAAGCCGACCGCCGCGAGTAGATGGCTGTAACTCATGTCCGGCGCCGCCCAGAAAGCGATGAAAAAGCCCGTGTAGAGCGGATGGCGAACGAACTTGTAGAACAGCGGCGTTCGCATTTTCGGCGGCGCTTCCTGCTTGCCCGTAAGGTTGAGCCAGGCCTGTTGCAGCCCGAACAGCTCGAAGTGATTGAGCAGCCAGGTCGAAATGAACAATATGCCCCAGCCCAGCCAGAACATTGCCCAGATCGCCATCCGTGCAGTCTCGTTCTGCACCGACCAGATTGTGCCTTCGATCGGGTGCCAGAACCGGAAAAGCACGACCAGCACCAGCGCGGTCACAAGGCAATAGATGCTGCGCTCTGCCGCCGCGGGGATCATCTTGGTCCAGGCGGCCTTGAAGCCGGGCCGCGCCATCACCGAATGCTGAATGCCGAATAATGCAATCAGCCCGATATTGATGAGCGCCGCAGTAGCCGGTGCCGCAGACAGCCCGTTGTCGACATGCGTCGGCATGAATTCAAATCCGCCGACCCAGCCGACCAGATAGACGAAGCTGGCAAAGAACGCGGCGTAGCACACCAGCGCCAACGCCATGATGACAAGCCTTCCCATTGTTCCCCTCCCCGGAAGAACGATGCGACCCAAGCGGGAGGATAGCACCCGCTGCCCGTCAGGGCGAATCACCCGGCCAAGCCCCTGAATCGAAAGGGCCCCACCGCTCATTGAGCAGCAGGGCCCCGAAAACTTTCAGGTAAAAGGTATCAGCCGACGATTTCTTCAGGCTTGAAGAAGAAGGCGATTTCGATCGCAGCGTTCTCATCGCTGTCCGAACCGTGGACAGTGTTTTCGCCGATCGACAGCGCCAGTTCCTTGCGGATCGTGCCCGGAGCAGCATCGGCCGGATTGGTCGCGCCCATGATGTCGCGGTTGCGGGCGACAGCGTCTTCGCCTTCGAGCACCTGCACCACCACCGGCTCGCTCATCATGAAGTCGACGAGTTCACCGAAGAAGGGACGTTCCTTGTGAACAGCGTAAAAGCCTTCGGCCTGCTCGCGGGTCATGTGGATGCGCTTCGAAGCGACGACACGCAGGCCGGCTTCTTCCAGCATCTTGGTGACGGCGCCGGTCAGGTTGCGGCGCGTGGCATCGGGCTTGATGATCGAAAAGGTGCGGGTAACCGCCATGCTCTTGTTCCTTGCGAATTTGGGGGTGTTTTCGAGTTGCGCGCGCCCCTAGCGCCGAGTTGGGGCCACTGCAAGCCCTGCGACGCCCCAGAAGGGCTAGCCCCCTGCCCGCCAGCGGCCCGACTCATCCTGCTTGTGTATCTCGCGCGCGACCCCTTCGGCCCCGTCAAGCTCGCGCCACAGCGCGCGCGCAGCATCAGTCTCGGCTGCGCCGAACAGCAGGAGCGCGCGTTCGAACTGCAAGGCTTCGGGACGCCACTGCCCGTCCGCCAGCAGCACCATACTCGCCCCATTGGCGGCCTCGACCTTGTCCGACAGCAGGATCGGTTGCCTCTCTGCGTGGCCTGCATCCGCCTCGCCATTGGCAAGGAATTCCTCGGGCCCGCCGCGCCACAATTCGCGCCCGATCACCGCGCGCTGCCCCGGATCGCCGCTCACGACAAGCAGCCGCTGGCCCGCCTGCAAAACCTTGCGCGCCAGCATCGCCGCGACGCGTTCCACAGGGTCGCGGCTTAGCTGGTAGAAGTCGACGCGCGTTGCCATTTGCGCCCTATCGCATTGCGTCAGGCAACGGCTGGCACGCCATGCTTCAACCCTTCAGCGTATTGCGAACGAAGCGATCGAGCAGGCGTACGCCATAACCGGTCGCGCCCTTGTCCCAGGTGCGGCCCGGCTTGTCCGACCAGACCATGCCGGCGATGTCGAGATGCGCCCAGGGCGTATCGTTTTCGACGAAGCGCTTGATGAACTGCGCTGCGGTGATCGAACCGCCTTCACGCGGACCGAGGTTCTTCATGTCCGAGATCGGTGAATCGATCAGCTTGTCGTAGGCCGGGCTGAGCGGCATCCGCCACAGCTTGTCGCCCACGGCCGCGCCCGCCTCAGCAAGATCTGCCGCGAGATCGTCATCATTGGCGAACATGCCGCCATACTCATGGCCGAGCGAAATGATCATCGCACCGGTAAGCGTTGCCAGGTCCACGATCAGCGAAGGCGAGAATTCGCGCTGGGTCCAGGTGATCGCATCGCCCAGCACCAAGCGGCCTTCGGCATCGGTGTTGAGCACTTCGACGGTCTGGCCACTCATCGAGGTGACGATGTCGCCGGGGCGCTGCGCACGTCCGTCAGGCATGTTCTCGACCAGCCCGACGACGCCGACGATATTGGCCTTCGCCTGGCGCTTGACCAAGGTGAGCATGGCACCCGCGACTGCGCCCGCGCCGCCCATGTCCCACTTCATGTCCCACATGCCCGGCCCGGGCTTGAGCGAAATGCCGCCGGTGTCGAAGGTCACACCCTTGCCGACGAAAGCAACCGGCGCATCGCCCGGCTTGCCCCCCATCCATTTGATCGCGAGCACGCGCGAGGGCTGCTCGCTGCCCTGGCCGACGCCGAGCAGCATAGCCATGCCGAGCTTTTCCATCTCATATTCGTCGAGCACCACCAGTTCGGCGCCGGTTCCGGCGAAGCGCTTCTCGCAGCGTTCGACAAAGCTGATCGGGTAGATCTTGTTGGCGGGTTCAGCGACCAGTTCGCGGGTGAATTCGACGCCCTCTGCCACTGCGGCTGCATCCGTCCATGCAGCTTCGGTTCCGTCGGGCGCACCGATAACGGTAACGGCGGCGAGCGTCTTCTTCTGCTCGTCCTTCAACCGGGTCCGATAGGCGTCGTGCCGCCAGCTGCGCAGGCGCAGGCCCAGCAGCACAGCCGCAGCAGCATCGGCGTCGAGGCCGCTACCGCCGAAATCGACAACCAACGCGGTTTCGCCCGAGGTAAGATATTTGGCTGCCAGCGCCGCACCGGCCTTTTCCAGGCCCTCTGCACGAACGTCGCTCTTCGCATCTGCATCGCCTGCACCTGCCAGCGCGACCCGCACCAGCTTGCCGCCCCGTTCGACAAAGCCTTCGAAGAATTGACCGGCCCGGCCCTTGAAACGAGCAGCCGCTGCCCCGTCGACGATCGCGCGTTCGAGGCGCGCGGGCATGCTGTCCTGGTTCACGACATGCGCCATCAAGCTAGCATCGGCGGGCGCGGTTTCGCTGAAATTGATCTGCATTGTTACTCCGAACGGGAAGGGCCTGCACAGGCAAGTCGAGTAATGCGCCGGGTTCCGACGCGTCAGTGAATGGCGATTGCGATTAGGCGCGAGCGGTGCGATAGGCAAGCCATGTCCCCGCCGCAGCAGCAATGCCTGCAAGCTTCCTCTATTCGCTTGCCGTTACAGGGCGCCTTGTGCGCATCGCTGGCCTGTGCGTTGGCGTGGAGCGCGCCGCTTGCCGCGCAGGATCTGGTCGAGCCGGTTGCTACCGAAGAGGCCGTGCAGCCGGGGCGGATCATCGCCTTCAGGGCCGACAATCTCGACTATGACGATGAAGGCGATGTCGTAACCGCAAGCGGCAATGTGCTCATGTCGAGCGAGGACCAGTCGGTTCGGGCCGACGAAGTGCGGTGGGACCGGCGTAGCGGCACCATCTATGCCAATGGCAACGTTCGCCTCGTCGATAATGGCGGGAACCAGCTCTACACCGAATCGGCCGAATTGACCGAGCGCTTCGAAGCCGGTGCCATCGCCGAAGTGCTGGTGGCCCTAAGCGCTGGCGGGCGGCTGGCAGCGCGGGGCGGCGAGCGCAGCGAAGGTGGCGACGTGGTTCTTCGCGATGCGGCATACACCGCCTGCCCGGTGACCGACCCGGAAGGATGCAACAAGACGCCGAGCTGGCGGATTACGGCCAGCAAGGTCATTTTCGACCCCGAGACCAACCGGATCAGCTTCAACGGGGCCATGCTCGAGCTGTTCGGTGCGCGCATCCTGCCCATGCCCGGGCTCGCTTTCCGCACCGATGGCCGCGCGATTTCGGGCTTCCTGGTCCCGGACCTGCGGGTCTCGGAATCGAACGGCGTCGAAGTCAGCGGCAGCTATCATTGGCGGATCGCCGACAACAAGGACCTCACGGTCGGCACGCATCTCTACACCAAGGCGACGCCGATGGTGTCGGGCGAATGGCGGCACCTGACCGACCGTGGAGCCTACCAGATTACCGGCTATGCCACGCACAGCCGGCGCATCACCGACTTTACCGGTGAGCCTACCTCCGAACGCGATCTGCGCGGTTATCTCGCGGCCAACGGCCGATTCCAGTTCACCCCGGAATGGAGCCTGACCAGTTCCATTCGCGTGGCCAGTGACCGGACATTCCTGCGCCGCTATGACATCAGCCGCGACGACCGGCTGCGCTCGACCATCAACCTCGAACGGATCGACCAGAACTCCTATTTCTCACTTGCAGGCTGGGCGACGCAAACGCTGCGGCTTGGGCAGCCGCAGGGTCAGGTCCCAATTGCCTTGCCCGTACTCGACTATCGCTACCGCGTGACCGACCCTGTTGCGGGTGGAACGGTAGAACTGCAAGCCAACAGCCTCAGCCTGGTTCGCAAGGATGGGCAGGACACGCAACGCGCCTTTGCTTCGGCGCGGTGGGACCTGCGCCGCTTGACCGGGCTGGGCCAGGTGGTGACGCTGACCGCTCTGGGCCGGGGCGACATCTACCACAGCGATGAGAACGGCCAGACCGTGACCGAGAGCTATCGCGGCGAAGCAGGCTGGCAGGGCCGCGGCATCGCCGTGGGCGCCATCGACGTCGAATGGCCGTTTGTGGGCGAGGCGTTCGGCGGCACGCAGGTGCTCAAGCCGCGCCTCCAGCTGGTCGCAAGCCCGTCGATCCGGAACCTTGAAATCCCCAATGAGGACGCGCGCGCGATCGATCTTGAGGATTCGAACCTCTTCTCGCTCAATCGCTTCCCGGGGTATGACCGGGTCGAAGACGGGGTGCGGCTGACCTACGGCTTCGATTGGGAAGTGCAGCGGCCCGGATGGCGTGTCAAAACTACCATAGGCCAGTCCTATCGCTTCGACACACAGCGCCAGATCCTGCCCGACGGCACCGGCCTGTCCGAACGCGTATCGGACTTCGTGGGGCGGACTGAAGTGCGCTATCGCGACCGCGTAAAGCTGACGCACCGGTTCCGGGTCGACAAGGACAGCCTCGCGGTGCGTCGCAACGAGTTCGACGCCACTATTGGCAGCGAACGCACCTATGTCGAAGTGGGTTATTTGCGGCTCAACCGCGACATCGCCGGTATCGAGGATCTGCAGGACCGCGAGGAGCTGCGCGCAGCCGCGCGGATCGCCTTTGCGCGATATTGGTCGGTGTTCGGCGCAGGCGTCTTCAACCTAACAGACAAGCAGGAAGACCCCACTTTCACATCCGACGGTTTCCAGCCGATCCGAACCCGATTGGGCATCGCCTATCGCGACGAATGCCTCGAATTCGGGCTCACCTGGCGGCGCGACTATGTCAACGCAGGCGACGCGGCGCGTGGCGACACCTTCCAGCTGACCTTTGCACTCAGGAATCTTGGCCTGCGCTGACAATTGGCCGCTTCGCCCGGTGTGGGGGATTGCCGCGCAATCGGGCGTTGGCAGGCAAGCACGAAACCGTTATCTGGGCGGCGGCTAACCGCCATGGGAGCAAATCAGCTGGCGTTAAGACGGCAACTGCCAATGGCGGAAATGAAACTGGCGCGGACATGCGTCGCAATTGGAATTAACGCGTGACTCGCAACAGCTTGACCAAAGGCATTCTTTCGCTCGCTGCCCTCGGGCTTGCCGCAGTACCGGCCAGCCTTACGGCGCAAGCCGGGCCGACGGCGGACGATCCGCTGGGCATCCCCGCCAATATCTCGCTGATGCGTGAAGCCAATCCCAACGTCCGCACTGCCACAGCGATCGTCAACGGCCAGGTCATAACGGGCACTGATGTAGACCAGCGACTGGCACTGGTGGTTTCCGCTTCGCGCAACCAGCTGAGCGAGGAAGAGCTCCAGCGGCTGCGGATGCAGGTGCTGCGCAATCTGATCGACGAGACGCTCCAGATCCAGGCGGCTACGGCCCAGGAGATCACCGTGACGCGGGCCGAAGTGGACCAGCGCTACAACTCGCTCGCCGCCCAGAATTTCGGGCAAGACCCGGCCGCAATGGATGCCTACCTGCTTTCGGTCGGCTCCTCACCTGCATCGCTCAAACGCCAGATCGAAGGCGAGCTGGCGTGGCAGAACCTGCTCCAGCGCAATATCTCGCCTTTCGTGCGTGTGTCGCAGGAAGAGGTCAATGAACTGCTCAAGCGCCTCGAATCGTCGCGCGGAACCGACGAATACCGGCTCGGCGAGATTTTCCTTTCGGCGACGCCTGAAAACCGCAACTCGGTGATCCAGGGCGCGCAGCAGATTGTCGAGCAATTGCGCCAGGGCGCCAGCTTTGTCGCCTATGCCCGCCAGTTCTCCGAAGCTTCGACTGCAGCGGTTGGCGGCGATCTCGGCTTCGTGCGCCTCGCACAGCTTCCTGCCGAGCTGGCTACCGTTGCAGCCGAAATGCAGCCCGGCCAATTGGTCGGGCCGATCGAAATTCCGGGTGGCTTTTCGATCCTGTACCTGATCGACAAGCGCCAGGTGTTGATGGCCGATCCGCGCGATGCGGTGCTGAGCCTGAAGCAGATTTCGATCAGCTTCGAGCCAGGCGTGTCTCAGGAAATCGCAGAAGCGCAGGTCGAACGTTTCGCCAACGGCGTGGAAGCCATGCGCGGGTGCGGCGATGCCGATGCAGCTGCGGCAGCGCTGGGCGCCATCGTGGTCAGCAATGACCAGATCCGAGCCCGCTCGCTGCCCGAGCAGTTGCAGAACATCGTGCTCAACCTCCAGATCGGCCAGACCACCCCGCCCTTCGGTTCGATCGAAGAAGGTGTGCGCGTGCTGATGCTGTGCGGTCGCGACGACGCCGAGGTGGCCGGCGGCCCGAGCTTCGACCAGCTGATGGACCAGCTGGAAGAGGAGCGGATCAACAAGCGCGCCCAGCGCTACCTGCGCGACCTGCGTAACGACGCCTATATCGAGTACAATTGAGCGCGCAGCAGCCACTTCCGATTGCCATTTCGCTGGGCGATCCGGCAGGTATCGGGCCGGAACTGATCGCAGAGGCGTGGGTGCGGCGCAGCGAGGCTGGGCTGGCTCCATTCTTCGTGCTCGGCGGCGCGAAGGTGCTGGCGGCTGCCAGCGCCCTTCGCGGGCTCGATTGTCCGGTCATCGCCATCTCGCATCCGGCTGAAACGCATGACGCCTTCGCGCGTGGGGTGCCGGTATTGGGCGCAGCCGACGCTGGCTACACTCCGGGACAGCCCGATGATGCCGGCGCACGACTGGCGCTCGCTTCGCTCACCGAGGCCACGCAGCTTGTGCGCGACGGAGAAGCCGCTGCGCTGGTCACCGCTCCGATCGCCAAGGCCGAGTTGGCAAAGGTGGGGTTCGATTTCCCCGGGCAAACCGAATTCCTCGCCAACGCCTGCGGCGCATCTACCGAAGATGCCGTGATGATGCTCGCGGGGCCGAGCCTGCGCACGGTGCCGCTGACGGTGCATTGCGCGCTGGCGGAGGTGCCCGGCCAGTTGAGCCAGGAACTTATCTGCAACAAGGCCCGCATCGTCGCCGCTGCCCTTACGCGCGATTTCGGCATAGACCGCCCTCGCCTCGCCCTCACCGGGCTCAATCCCCATGCAGGCGAAGGCGGCAAGTTCGGCGACGAGGAAGCACGCATCATCGCGCCCGCAGTCGCAGCGCTGCGCAAGGAGGGGATCGACGCCAGCGGGCCGCATTCCGCCGATGCACTGTTCACGCCGCGCAGCCGCGCAACTTTCGACGCAGCGCTGTGCATGTATCACGATCAGGCGCTGATCCCGATCAAGGCGCTCGACTTCGATGAAGGGGTGAACGTCACGCTTGGCCTGCCGATCATCCGCACTTCGCCCGATCATGGCACGGCATTCGAAATCGCAGGCAAGGGTATTGCCGATCCCGGTGCGATGATCGCTGCGATCCGCATGGCGAGCGCAACGGCGGCACGGCGCGCCCAAAATCACGTAGCGCATGGCTGACCTGCCACCATTGCGCGAAGTGATCGCGAAGCATGGCCTCAGCGCATCGAAGGCGCTGGGCCAGAACTTCCTGTTCGACGCGCAATTGCTTGACCGCATTGCGGCGATCCCAGGCGACTTGCAGGACAAGGCTGTGCTTGAAGTCGGGCCCGGACCGGGCGGCCTGACACGGGCGCTGCTCAAGGCCGGAGCGCGCGTTACCGCGATCGAAATGGACAAGCGCTGCCTGCCCGCGCTCGCCGAATTGGGCGAAGCCTATCCGGGGAACTTGCGCGTGATCGAAGGCGACGCGCTCAAGCTGGATCATAACGATCTGATGGGCGAGCCTTATGCTGTGGTCGCCAACCTTCCTTATAACGTCGGCACCGCACTCTTTACGCGTTGGCTTTCGGGCGAAAGCTGGCCGCCGCAATGGACCTCGCTCACGCTGATGTTCCAGCTCGAAGTGGCGCATAGGATCGTCGCCGAAGCAGGTAGCGGCACCTACGGACGCCTCGCCGTTCTGGCCCAGTGGCGTAGCACCGCAAAGCTGGCGATGAAGGTCCACCGCAGCGCCTTTACCCCGCCGCCCAAGGTGATGAGCGCAATCGTCTATGTCGAACCAGGCGAAATGCCCGGTGGCGTGTCCGCACGCATGCTTGAAAGAGTTACCGAGGCTGCCTTCGGTCAGCGCCGCAAGATGCTGCGCCAGAGCCTCAAGGGCGTGCCGGGCGCGCTCGAAGTGCTGGCGTCGCTTGGTATCGACTCGCAGCGCCGGGCGGAGACCCTGTCAGTCGACGAATTCGTCGCGATAGCCCGCGCCCTCAGCTAAGCGCCCGGTTGCGGGCCCGATCTCAATTCCGCGCAGAACCCATTCCGCAGCAAACGGGCGGGCATAGATGGTAAATTTCGATTAAACATGAATGCCAACCGTTCGGCATCGCTTGGCTGCCATAGCACAGGTTCAATCGGAACCGGGGGCAGCAGGGAATGAGCCTGTACGACGCACGCAAGAGAGCCGCACAATTGGAGCGCCGCCGCAGCGCGCGCTTCACGGTGGATCTCGAAGCGTTGTTCCGTTCGATCGCCCACGAGCGCATGGGTCGGCTGGCCAATATCTCCGAACAGGGCGCCAAATTGATGATGGACCCGCCGCCGCGCGAAGGCATCTCCGGCTGGCTCGCTTTCGCCGGACAGGAAGTCTTCTGTCGCGTGATCTGGGCCAGCAATGATTCTTGCGGGATCGAATTCGATCGCCCGCTGGCCCAGCCCGTGCTTGTCGCCATCGCAGGCGAACAAGTGAACCAGGCCGGCCCGGTCGCCAATGCCGGCAATATCCAGATGGGTCGCAAGCGGGGTACGCTCGTTGCCAGCGGCGGCTAGGGGCTCAGCCTACCAGCCGCGGCGAACACGATTCCGACCAGCACCACCCCACGCAGGGCCACGTCCCGCCATACGCGATAGCCTGAAAACTCCGCTGCAAGCTCGGGCGGATAGGGCATGGGCTTGAGCGGATTGACATTGGCGCCTCCGGTATTTCCCTTCGGCACCCAACCCGTAAGCCAGCCGAGCGGCACCGCCGCCAGCCGGGTGATCTGGCCCCGCACCTCTTTGCTCTCGCGCTTCGCCTTGGCAACGCGCAGCATCGCCCAATGCGAACGCCAATGCCGCGTCAGCCAACGCTGCCCCAATATATGCGCCCGCTCGAGGTGCCTGAAGGCCAGCTCCAGTTCGCCGCGCCGCTCATCTTCCAGCGCGAGCTGCATTTCGGCTTCGAATTTCTGCTTCAACCGCTTGCGGTCCATGGCTCGGATCTCCGCTCTGTATGGATCAATGCGGCGATGGCTAGAGCGTTGCGCGGGCGCCGGATTGAATGGATCGCTCGAAATGCATAGATTCAACCGCTTGCCAGCACCTTGCGACTGGAACCGGGGGTGATTCCCAGCATCGCACGCATCGTCCGCGAATAATGCGCTTGGTCGGAGAACCCGGCGGCAATTGCCGCCTCGGCGAGCGAAGTTCCTTGCGCCACAGCCAGACCGGCGCGGCGCAGGGCCGACCACAACCGCCACCGGCTGAGTGGCATTCCGAGCTGATGGGCGGCGAGCGCGCGCAACCGTTGCTGCGAAATTCCTACCCGCCGCGCGACGTCATCCAACGAGAGGTCGAACGCCCCGGGTTGCTCGAGCAATGCCATCGCGCGCTCGAGCCGGCGGTCGGTGACTTCGCCGACGATGGTCGAGGCAGCCTGCTCTACGGAATCGTCGTTCCCGGCGAACCGTCCCGCCGGTTCGCTACTGCATAGACCAAGCAAATGTGCGCCCAGCCGCGAGCTCGGTTCGACCAGGTAGATCCTGCCGCTGCCTAGCGGCGCCAGTCGATGGCGGATATGCGGGCGAATGTAGAGCAGCGACCCTTGGATCGCGGTGCCATCCTCCAGCTCTAACCGGGCCGTTTCCCCGAATACAATCTGCAACGCAATGTGGCTGTGGCACGAATTGTCGCCGCTCGATCCATTGAAAACAATGTATCGGTCGGCAAATCGGGTTCGTCCCGCCCAGTCCACTTCGGCTTCAGCTCGCCTTCTTCACGAGGCGCCAACTGTGCAGCAAAGGCTCGGTATAGCCTGACGGCTGCTCGACGCCCTTGAACACAAGGTCGCAGGCGGCGCGGAAGGCCGGGCCATCCTCATTGCCGATAAGCGGAGTGTAGAGCGGATCGCCAGCGTTCTGTGCATCGACCTTGGCCGCCATCCGGCGCAGGCTGTCCATCACCTGATCCTTGGTCACCACGCCGTGCAGCAGCCAGTTGGCCATATGCTGGCTGGAAATGCGCAGCGTCGCGCGGTCTTCCATCAGGCCGACGTCATTGATGTCCGGGACCTTGGAGCAGCCCACGCCCTGATCGATCCAGCGCACGACATAGCCGAGCAGGCCCTGCGCATTGTTGTCGAGCTCTTCGTGCAGCTCGTCCTCCGACCAGTTCACGCCTTCAGCCAGCGGAATGCTCAGCAGGTCGTCAAGTGGCGGAATCTCGCCCAGCCCCTTCTGCACCTCGAACACGTCGCACTGGTGGTAATGCAGCGCGTGAAGCGTCGCGGCGGTGGGTGAAGGCACCCAAGCGGTGTTCGCCCCGGCCTTGAGGTGGCCGATCTTCTCGACCATCATTTGCTTCATCAGGTCGGGCGCGGCCCACATCCCCTTGCCGATCTGCGCGCGGCCCGACAGGCCGTGCTTCAGCCCGATGGCGACATTGCGCTTCTCATAGGCGGTGAGCCATTTGCTGGTCTTCATCGCGCCCTTGCGGATCATCGGCCCGGCTTGCATCGAAGTGTGGATTTCGTCGCCCGTGCGGTCGAGGAAGCCGGTGTTGATGAATACGACGCGGTCCTTCACTGCCTGGATACAGGCGGCAAGGTTCGCGCTGGTGCGGCGTTCCTCATCCATCACGCCAACCTTGATCGTGTGGCGAGGAAGGCCAAGCAGGTCTTCCACCG
This sequence comes from Altererythrobacter litoralis, assembly GCF_036324225.1. Classification (NCBI taxonomy): domain Bacteria; kingdom Pseudomonadati; phylum Pseudomonadota; class Alphaproteobacteria; order Sphingomonadales; family Erythrobacteraceae; genus Altererythrobacter; species Altererythrobacter litoralis. The sequence continues at coordinate 103,747 of NZ_JAZDQV010000004.1, read as the reverse complement.
CATCGAACAGATCGTTGGTGAAACCGCATTCTTCCGGCCCGTGCATCTTGGGCTTTACGATATAGATGCTGCCGCAGCGGCTGTTGCCGTATTTCGCGTGGCCTTCGACATCGAGCGCGCCGATCGTGCTGGTGAACACAGCATCCATGATCCCTTCGGGCACTTCGCCGCCATCGGCCAACCGGATCGCCGGGTTGGTCATCAAATGCCCGACATTGCGCACGAACAGCAGGCTGCGGCCCGGCAGGCTATGCTCGCTCCCATCGGGCGCGGTGAAGAGCTTGTCGCCCGCCAGCGCGCGGGTGAGCGTCTTGCCGCCCTTCTCGAAGCTTTCCTGCAAATCGCCGCGGATCACGCCCAGCCAGTTGGTGTAGGCGAACAGCTTGTCTTCCGCATCGACCGCGGCGACCGAATCCTCGCAATCGCAAATGGTGGTCAGCGCGGCCTCGCAGAGGATGTCAGCGATGCCGGCCTTGTCGGTCTTGCCCACGGGATGCTCGCGATCGAAAACCACTTCGATGTGGAGGCCATTATTCTTGAACAACAGGCCCTTCTCGGTCTTGCCGACATACTGGCTCTCGTCCTGCAGCTTGCCATCATGCTCGTCGGCGAGGTTGGCCCAGCTCTGGCCCACCAGCGGCAGCGCCTGGTCGAGGAATTCACGACCACGCGCGATTACCGCCGCTCCGCGATCCTCATCATAGCCGCCCGGCCGTGCCAGAGGCGCATCGAGCGCGTCGGTGCCGTAGAACGCATCGTACAGGCTGCCCCAGCGCGCGTTGGCCGCATTGAGGAGGAAGCGTGCGTTGAGCACGGGCACCACCAGCTGCGGACCGGCCATGGTCGCAATCTCGGGGTCGACATTCTGCGTGCCGATGGTGAACTCGCCCGGCTCGGGCACGAGATAGCCAATCTCGCGCAGGAAGGCCTGGTATTCGCCCTGATCGAGCGGCTTGCCGCGCCGCGCCACATGCCAGGCATCGATCTTCGCCTGCAGCTCGTCCCGCTTGGCCAGCAAGGCGCGATTGCGCGGCGCAAACTCTGCCAGCAAATCCGAGAAACCCTGCCAGAAGGCATCCACATCGCGGCCGAGCGGGGCCAGAACCTCCGCTTCCAGGAAGTTCGCCAGTGCAGGATCGATTCCGATCCCGGCGCGGGTGACATATTCGCTCACACATTCCTCGCACAGTTGGGCCGGCCGGCTTACGGCAGGCGGATTATCGGACTGTATCCCGGGGAGGAATGGCGCGGGCTATGGCCAATGCATAGGCCAATTGCAACCGGGCAATGGATGAGTTCATCGCACGGCTTGGCCTGACGTTACGGCACGGCTAGAGCGGTTACACATGCAACAAACGCCTGCCTCGCACACCGCCCTTCTCGAACGGATCGATGCGCCCGCCATGCTAGAACAGGTGCAGGCGTGGAGCGCAATCAATACCGGCACCGCGAATCTGGACGGGCTGGCGAAACAGGCGGCTGCATTGGTCGAGGCTTTCTCTGCGCTGCCCGGCGAGATCGAACTGGTCGAGCCCGCCCCGGTTACCGCGATCGACGCGAACGGACATGAATTCGCCAAGCCGCATGGCAGGCACATGGTCCTGCGTGTTCGCCCGCAAGCGAATCGCCGCATCCTGCTAACCGGCCACATGGACACGGTGTTCCCGGCCGATCACGCCTTCCAGGGCCAGAAATGGCTCGACGGCGAGACCCTCAACGGCCCGGGCGTGGCCGACATGAAGGGCGGAATCGCAGTTATGCTGCAGGCGCTGAAGGTAGCCGAGGCCGCCGGGACGATCGGCGCGCTTGGTTATGACGTGATGATCAATTCGGACGAGGAGACCGGCTCGCTCGCTTCGGCCGGGCTCATCGCCGAACTTGCGCAGGGCAAGCTCGCGGCGCTTACCTATGAACCCGCCGCCCTGCCCGACGGCACGCTGGCGCATGAGCGCGGCGGCACAGGAAACTATTCGATCACCTTCACCGGCAAGAGCGCACATGCCGGGCGCAATCCGCATGAAGGCCGCAACGCCGTGGTCGCCGCAGCGGATCTGATCCTGCGCCTCAAAGGGATGGAGCGTGACGACCTTACCATCAATCCCGCCAAGCTCGAAGGCGGCGCGGCAAACAATGTCGTGCCTGACCATGCCGTGCTGCGTTTCAATATCCGGCCCAAATCGACCGAAGCGATGGAGGGCTTCGAACGCGATCTCGCGCAAGTCCTCGCCGCAGTCGAACGCGAACACGAAGTCGGGATTCATCGCCACGGCGGAGTCACTCGCCCGCCCAAGCCGGTCGATGAGCGGGCGCAGCGCCTGTTCGACCTCGTCAAGGCCTGCGGTGCCGAACTGGGCCAGGCAATCCGCTGGCAAAGCTCTGGCGGGGTGTGCGACGGAAACAATATCGCCGCCTGCGGCGTACCTGTGGTCGACACCATGGGCGTGCGCGGCGGAGCAATCCATTCGCCCGACGAATTCCTGATCGTGCCCAGCCTGGCCGAACGTGCTGCGCTGTCCGCACTCGTCATCACCCGCATTGCCAACGGAGAACTCCATTGACCTTCCGCCTGCGCGCCGCCCGCGCCGACGACCTCGAACCGCTTTACGAGATGGCCAAGCTTACCGGCGGCGGCTTCACCAATCTGCCGCCTGACCGCAATGCGCTCGGCGCCAAGCTCGAACGCGCCGGAACCGCCTTTGCCAATGAAGCCGATGAGCTGGCCGACGAGCAATTCGTGCTGGTGCTGGAGAATTCCGAAACGGGCGCGATCCGCGGCACTTGCCAATTGATGACCCAGGTGGGGCAGCGTTGGCCGTTCTATTCCTATCGGCTCAACACGCTGACCCAGTATTCGCAGGAGCTCGACCGCACTGTGCGCGCCGAACTGCTGAGCCTCGTCACCGACCTCGAAGGTTCGAGCGAGGTCGGCGGGCTGTTCCTCCACCCCAATGAGCGCGCAGGCGGGCTGGGCCTGTTGCTGGCGCGCAGCCGCTATCTCTTCATCAAGATGCATCGCGCGCGCTTTGCCGACCGTGTGCTGGCGGAACTGCGCGGGATCATCGACGAGCGTGGCGGCTCGCCCTTCTGGGACGGGGTCGCAGGCCGGTTTTTCGGGATGAACTTCCAGGAGGCCGATTATTTCAACGCGATCAACGGCAACCAGTTTATCGCCGATTTGATGCCCAAGCACCCGGTCTATGTCGCGATGCTGGATGACGAGGCGCGCAGCGTGATCGGGGTGCCCCACCCCACCGGTCGCGCAGCGATGCGCATGCTCGAAAATGAAGGCTTCCGCTTCGAAGGCTATGTCGACATTTTCGACGGTGGGCCGACCATGACCGCGCGCACCGACGAAGTGAAAAGCGTGGCTGAGGCTGAAGCGCGCACGGTCGCTTCGCTCGATTGCGACAAGGGCGAACGCGCGATCATAGCGACCGGGAATCTGGCCACATTCCGTGCCTGTTTCGGCGCGCGCGCGCTTGGCGAGGACGGGTCGATCGCAATCGATTCGGTGACAGCGGACGTGCTTGGCGTTGGAGTGGGCGACAAGGTGTGGAGCGTTACGAGATAGGACAACGCCCCTGACCCGTTCGGGCTGAGCTTGTCGAAGCCCTGTCCTTCATCTGGACCGGCGGGCAATAGGAAGTACGACCCTTCGACAGGCTCAGGGCGAACGGAGATTTGGGTTTGCTGCAAGAAATCAATTTCGACGGAATTGTCGGCCCCAGCCATAATTACGCGGGCTTGAGCCTGGGGAACATCGCCAGCGCAAAGCATCAGGGCAATGTCTCCTACCCGCGCGCGGCTGCGTTGCAGGGCGTGGCGAAGATGCGCGGAAACCTTGCCCGGCTGGGCGTGCAGGGCTTCCTCCTGCCTTTGCCCCGGCCCAATGACGGCTTGCTGCGCGCGCTGGCAGTCGACGAGACTGCCGAGAGGGGCTTGCTCGCCGCAGCATGGTCGGCCAGCAGCATGTGGACCGCCAACGCCGCCACAGTCAGCCCCGCGCCCGACACGGCAGACGGCAAATGTCACCTGACCCCCGCCAACCTCGTCACCATGATCCATCGCGCGCAGGAATGGCCCGACACTAAGCGCCAGCTCGAAATCGCCTTCGGCAATCGCGAGCATTTCACCTTGCACGATGCGGTGCCGCCGAGCTTCGGCGACGAAGGCGCGGCCAACCACATACGGCTATGCGCCAGCCATGGCGAGCCGGGCGTGGAAGTGTTCGTCTATGGGAAACCCGGTGGCAAATTTCCCGCACGCCAGCATGTCGAGGCCTGCCGAGCGGTGGCCCGCCTGCATGGCCTTGTTCCCGAACGCGCAGTCTTCGTCGAACAGAACCCCGCCGCGATCGAAGCCGGCGCCTTTCACAATGATGTGGTGGCAGTCGCCAATGAAGGCGTGATCTTCGCGCATGAGCTTGCCTTTGCCGACCGGCAGGCCGCTTACGACGCAATGCGCAAGGCTTTCCCAGCGCTGCAGGTGGTCGAAGTACCGGACAGTGCGGTTAGCCTCGCCGAAGCGATCAAGACCTACCTCTTCAACGCTCAGCTTGTGACTCTTCCCGAAGGCGGAATGGTGCTGATCGTGCCCGAAGAATGCCGCGAATCGCCAAGCGTCTGGCGCTGGTGCGAGCAGATGATCGCTTCGAACGGCCCGATCCGCCAGGTGATCCCGGTGGACGTGCGCCAGTCGATGGCAAATGGCGGCGGCCCTGCCTGCTTGCGCCTGCGTGTGGTGGCGGACCCGGAGACTGTCGATCCGCGCTTCCTTCTGAGTGAAGCGAAGGCGGAACTGCTCGAGTCGGTCATTGCGGCGAACTGGCCCGAGCAGATCGATCCCGCCGACCTGGGTAGCGAAGCTCTCAAAAACAGTGTCACATCGGCACGTTATGCCCTGCTGGAAGCGCTGGACCTCACCGAACTAGGTTAACGCGCTGGACACCAAGCGCGCCATCAATAGGATAACCTCCTGTTAACCACCCGCGCCTTGTCGCGGCGGATTCGAAAGAGGCTCCTGATGCTGCGCAAGATCGGTCGGCTGTTCGTGATCAAGACGCGCTGGGAAGCGTATCTTATCATCTACGCGCTGGCCCTGGGGGCGATGACCCGCGGCGCACATTACACGCTCCAATATCCCGGCTTCGGTGGCTATTTGCTCTGGGCTGCGACCGCTGGCGCAGTGTTCCTTGGCGGCGCGAAGATTCTCGACGCGATCCGTTATGAGCAGGAAAAGCGCGAACGCGAAGAATCGAACGAAGCTAGCTAGCTTCGGGCCGCGGCCCGATCAGGCAAAAACCATGTCCGAAGGGATCGCTGCAAAAGGCGACGTCGGGCAAGGCCCCTCCCCCCGCCTTCTGTTCCGCACGCCCACCCGCGCGAACAATTGCAGCGAGCGTCTCTTCAAACTCCTCGACATGGAAATCGGCATGAACCGGCGTCCAGTGCCGTCCATAGTCGCGGATATCGTCTGAGCCGGGGGCTGGCCTCGTCCCGGCATCTTTCTGCATCAACCCGATCCGCGCCTTGCCATTCGTCATGATGACGAAGTTCGGCAGCGGCCGCACCCGCTCCTCGAAACCGAGCGCATCGCGATAGAACGCGATCCCCTGATCGAGATCGGGAACATCGATCGTGACGACAATGTGCATGGAAGGCTTCTCCGATTGAGAAGGTGGGGGATTCTGTTGCTAGGCTCCCCCGGGCCCCCGGTATCCGTTCTGTTGCCCGGTCGGTCCAACCGCGCTTTAGCTTTGTAAATTCAGGCCGTTAGGCCGTCACATTACGCAGCAATAGCGAGTGCTTCGTTATCGTTGGCACTTGTGTGTTTTGAACAGTTTTACGGGGTACTCAGCCCGGGTGAAAACAACGTTTTTCAACACACGTCGATCCTGGTTCGGCCCCGTCATAACCCCCGGATTTTGCCGGGTTTTGTGGTGGAGCCGCCGGGTACTGCCCCCGGGTCCGTTGTGCCTATTGCACGCCGCAGTTTATCACCATAGCCGGCCGAAACCGGCAGGCCCTATATAGGCATTGCAGCATTAATGGGAAGTGGATGGGAATCTAGGCGAGGATTGGCGCGTATCGGCGGCAAAGCCGCCGCAAGGGCGACCGCCCGCCCGCAGCGACGCGATCTTTGATCGTGTGAGCGAGGAAATCGCAGGCCCGGAGGGGCCTGCGGAAAAAAGAAGACCTGAATTCTCGCTTTCACGGGAATGAAGAAGGATCGACGCCCCTACTTCTTCAGCGCGTCGCGGATTTCGGTCAGCAATTCGATCTCGGTCGGGCCGGAGGGTGCAGGCGGCGCCTCTTCCTGCTTCTTCATCAGCTTGTTGGCCTGCCGCACCAGCAGGAAGATGACGAAGGCGAGGATCAGGAAATTGATCAGCGCAGTAAGGAAGGCGCCGTATCCGATCATCGCTGCCCCCGCTTCCTTGAGCGCAGCATAATCGGTCATCGAACCTTCGTATCCCGCAGGCGCGCTGAGCAGGATGAACTTGCTGGTGAAATCGACGCCGCCAAAGATGGCGCCGACGAAAGGCATGATGATGTCGCCAGTCAGCGAAGTGACGATCGTGCCGAATGCACCGCCGATAATCACGGCAACCGCCAGGTCGAGCACATTGCCCTTGGCGATGAAGGCCTTGAATTCCGAAAGCATGCTATCCTCCTCATTTAGCCGGGGAAGGCGCGCAGTCTTGCACTGCCCCCCGCGCTTGCCAAGCCTCGGATCTGCTTGAATATCCACAGGGGTGTCCTATAATCCCAACACAGATGCCCGCCCCCCTTTGCCGGGCCATGTCCGAAAGGAATTCCGATGAATTTCGCCGTTGCACTCCGCCGTTTCGCGCTTGCCGCCGGCCTTGCGCTCAGCCTGTCCGCCTGCGGGATCAACTCGGTCCCCACCGCTGAAGAAAACGCCAAGGCCAAGTGGGCCGATGTCGAGGCGCAATTCCAGCGCCGGGCCAACCTCATCCCCAATCTCGCGGAAGTGGTGCGCGGCGCCGGTGAAAACGAACGCTCGATCCTGACCGAAGTGACCGAGGCGCGCGCCCGCGCCACCAGCGTCAACATCGATGCGAACGATCTGGGCGATGCCGAAAAGATGGCCGAGTTCCAGGCCGCACAGGCGCAGCTGGGCGCAGGGATCGGCCGCCTGCTGGCGAGCTTCGAGGCCTATCCGCAGATCCAGTCGAACCAGAACTATCTGGCGCTGCAGAGCCAGCTCGAAGGGACGGAAAACCGCATCGCCGTGTCCATCCGCGACTATAACGAAGCGGTTCGCCAGTATAACACCACCATCCGCACCTTCCCCGACATCATCGGCGCGAAGGTGATCCATGGCGCCGAGCCGATGGTGCCTTATGAAGCCGTCACCGAAGGCGCCGAAGTCGCTCCCGAACTCGACATGACATCGGGCAACTGAGCCAGCCGGTGCGCGCGCTTGCGCTGATCCTGGCTGCGTTCGCGGCGCTGATTTCCGCACCCGTTGCGGCGCAGGAATTCCCTGCGCTGACCGGGCGCGTGGTCGATGCCGCAAACATCATTCCCGATGCGACCGAGGCCGAACTCAACCGGAAGCTCGAAGAACTCGAAGCGCAAACGCAGCGGCAATTGGTCATCGCGACAATTCCCGACCTGCAGGGCTATGATATCGCCGATTACGGCTACCAGCTTGGCCGGGCCTGGGGCATCGGCGATGCGGAGCGCAATGACGGGGCGCTGCTGATCGTCGCGCCCAGTGAGCGCAAGGTGCGGATCGAGGTCGGCTACGGGCTTGAGGGCTATCTCACCGATGCGCTCTCATCGCTCATCATCAACAACGCCATCCTGCCGCGCGCACGCGAGGGCGACCTGGCGGGCGGGATCGTGGCGGGCACCGATGCGATTATCCAGCAATTGCAATTGCCCGAGGAAGAGGCGCGCGCCATTGCCGCCGACGCCGGGAAAAAGCGCGAAAGCGACAGCGGATTTCCCGTTGGCGCGATCTTCTGGATCGCATTCATCCTGTTCTTCTTCGTGCTGCCGATGCTGCGCGGGCGCCGCCGGCGCAGGCGCTATCGCGGCAAAGGCCGCGACTTCGGCGACACCGTGGGCGACATCATCCTGTGGGAGGTCGGCTCTGCCATCCTGCGCGGTGCGCTCTCTGGCGGGGACGATTGGGGTGGCGGAGGCGGCGGCTTCGGCGGCGGCGGCTTTTCGGGCGGCGGCGGCAGTTTCGGGGGCGGCGGCGCCTCCGGGGGGTGGTAAATGGGGCGCTATCTGACAAGCGAACAGCACCGGATCGTTTCCGATGCCGTTGCACAAGCCGAACTGCACACCAGCGGCGAGATCGTGACCGTGCTTGCCGATCGCAGCGACGGTTACTCCGATGTCGCGCTGTGGTGGTCGATCGCTGCGGCTTTCACCGCGATGACGGCCATCGCATTGTTCCCGCAATTCTACATGTCGAAACTGGAACTGCTTGGCGGCGGTTGGAACCACCAATGGACCACCGGCGAGCTCTTCGGCCTGCTCACCGCAGTTGGCCTGCTCAAATTCTTCGCCGTGCTGCTGGTCCAGCAATGGCAATGGCTCAAGTTCGCGCTGATTCCTGCGCCGGTTAAACATGCACGCGTGCACGATGCGGCGATCAAGCACTTCAAGGTGGGGGCCGAGCGGCGCACCCATGGCCGCACCGGTGTGCTGATCTACCTTTCGATGCGGGAGCACCGCGCCGAGATCGTTGCAGACGAAGCGATTGCGGGGCAAGTCCAGCCCGAGGTCTGGGGCCAGGCCATGGCCGACATGCTCGAGCAGATTCGCCGCGGGTGCATGGCTGAAGGGCTGGCGGCCGGGGTGCGCGATGTTGGCGAAGTGCTCAGCCAGCACTTCCCGCGCGACGAGCATGACGAGAACGAGTTGCCCGACCGGCTGATCGAAGTCTAACGCTCATCGGATGAGTGATCCCGATTCCGCTCCTCCGAGCGACCCCGATGCCGCAAAGCCCGAAACCATCGAGTGGCAGGGCAAGTTCGTCACCGCCAAGACGCGCGGCCGGTGGGAATATGTCGCGCGATCGCGCGGGATTCGCGCCGCCGCGATCATCGCAATCGACGACGAGGGCCATGTCATCCTGGTCGAGCAATATCGCGTGCCGCTGGGGCGCATCTGCCTCGAGATTCCCGCCGGGCTGATCGGCGATGACGAGAGCAAGGCCGGCGAAGCCGACGAAGAGGCCGCGCTACGCGAGTTGGAGGAAGAAACCGGCTATCGCGCGGCGCGGATCGAAAACCTTGGCGAATTCTATTCCAGCCCCGGCATGGTCTCCGAAAGCTTTACCCTGCTGCGCGCGCATGGCCTTACCAAGGTTGGCGAAGGCGGCGGAACCGCCAGCGAGGATATCAGGGTTCACCGCGTTCGCTTGCGCGACTTGCCGCAATTCGTTGCGGAACGGCGCGCGAAGGGGCACGGTGTCGACGTGCGTGTCGCCATGCTGATGGCGGCTGGATTTATCGGAGAGGATTGAAGGCTATGGCAGGACGGTGTGCGGGCAAGCTTGCGCTGGTAACGGGTGCGGCACAGGGACTGGGCGCTGCCCATTCGCGACGGCTGGCGGAAGAAGGCGCGCGGGTGCTGTGCACCGACATCAATGGCGCGGGCGCCGAAGCGGTTGCCGCGGCGATCAATGCCGACCTTGGCGCAGGCACAGCCTATGCCGTGCAGCACGACGTCACCGATCCCGTGGCGTGGGAGGCCGCAGTCGACGCGGCGCGCGACAACCTTGGCGGGCTCAACGTGCTGGTTAATAACGCCGGGATCGGCGTGGGAGGCAATATCGAGACCTGCAAGTTCGAAGACTGGAAGCGCTGCTTTTCCGTGAATGTCGATTCAATCTTTCACGGCTGCCAGAAGGCGCTGCCGCTGATGCGCGAGCATGCGCCGGGATCGATCGTCAATATCTCGAGCATCGCGGGCCTGATCGCGAGCGACACCATGCCTGCCTACAATTCGTCAAAGGCGGCGGTGTGGATGCTGACCAAGTCGATCGCACTCCATTGCGCGAAAAAGAACATGCAGATCCGGTGCAATTCGGTGCACCCCACCTTTGTCGACACGCCGATCCTCGACGGGACCGCGCGGAACCATAATCTCGACAAGGATGTGCTGATGGAAAAGCTGGCCCGGCAGATTCCGCTGAAATTCGTGGGCGAACCCAACGATATCGCCAATGCGGTGGTCTATCTGGCGAGCGATGAAAGCCGTTTCATGACCGGAGCGGAGCTGAAGCTCGACGGCGGCATTTCGGCGATGTGATGTGAAGCGCGCATTCGGATAGCGGATACAAAAGAGGGGCCAAGCTGGCCCCTCCCGGTTTGTTCAAGATCGTTGCGCAGCGGTCCGAAAAACCGGGGACCGCTTTTTCTTCGCTGCGCTCAATCCGCGATCAGCGCGATCGCGAGATAGACCAGGATCAGCGATCCGAAGCCAATCACAGTGCCGGCAACGAAGCCAAGGCGCACGACCAGCGGATCGATCCCGAAGTAATCGGCGATGCCGGCGCATACGCCGAAGATCTTGCCGTCCTGCTTGTCGAGGTGGAAACCGCGGCTGGGCGCGCCACCGACGGGGTTGGGATCGAGCTGGTTCATGCGACAACTCCCGAAAGCGGGGTGGCATAATCGATAACCGTCGCCATCATGACGGCGGACATCGCAAGCGAAGCGACAGCAGCGAACATGCGGTTGCCGATATCGAAACGGGAAAACATCATCTAACTCCTTTTCTGAACCTTGTGAGCCTGTTCAATCAGGCGAACATGAGGGGGCTGCCGGGAACGATCGTTGCGGCCATCACGGCAGCGGAAAGAACGAGCGAGGTAATCGCGGCAAAAAGCTTGTTGGTGGTGTCTGCATTGAAAAACATTGTCTCTAACTCCTGTTTGTAACTCTCCGGCGAAGTATTTCGCGGGACACCCAACTGTCTGCAGGAGGTGTGCCAATTTCGAAAAATGGCGGAATTCTGCGGTTTTTTGATTTTCCACCTCACAACACGCCATTCACTGATCCGAAAGGTTAGTGTTTTTCACCATATTTCAGGATCGTTGATTTCACGTCAGTCGAAAGTGGCCAATTCCGCCCGGGATGCTAAGCGCTGGGGCAGCCATGGCGCTCGATCGCATCGCCCTTTCGCACTTCCGCAACCACCGCCAGACCGAACTGGGCGGAACGGCGCAGCTCAACCTGCTGGTGGGCGAGAACGGTGCAGGCAAGACCAACATCCTTGAGGCGCTTTCGCTGCTCGCACCGGGGCGCGGGTTGCGACGCGCTGCGCTTTCGGAGCTCGCAGGCCCCGATGGCGGCGGTGGTTTCCAGATCGGGGCAAGCCTGAACGAGCAAGGACATGAGAGTGCGCGGATCGGCACTTTCGTCGAGCCGGAGCGGCCAGGGCGGCGACTGGTGCGGATCAACGGGGCGGAGGCCAGCGCGCAAAGCCTGGGCGAATGGCTCGCAATCGGATGGCTGACCCCGGCAATGGACGGGCTGTTTATGGACAGCGCGGGTGCGCGGCGACGCTATATGGACCGGCTGGCACTGGCGATCGACCCGACCCATGCGCGCGCCGTGTCGCGCTTCGAGACCGCGCTGCGCGAACGCAACAAGCTGCTCGAAGACAGCCGCGACGCCACCTGGCTCGAAGCAATCGAAGCGCAGTTGGCCGAACACGGCGCGCAAGTGACCGCCGGGCGCGCAGCATTGGTTGCGACACTGGCGGACGAGCTGACTGCCCTGCCCGACCAGCCATTCGCCCGCCCGATCCTCACCTACCGCCCCGGTGGCCCCGCCACGCGCGAGGAACTGCGTGCGGAACTCGCGCGCCACCGCAATCGCGACCGGGCTGCCGGACGGACGCTTACCGGGCCGCATCGCGACGAGCTGGAGGTCGTGATGTCAGGCAGCGGCCAGCCGGCCAGCTCCTGCTCGACCGGCGAGCAAAAGGCGATGCTGATTGCGATCACTCTCGCGCATGCCGCGCTTGCGGCGGAGGGCCGCCCGGGCGTCCTGCTGCTCGACGAGGTCGCCGCGCATCTCGACCCGGTGCGGCGCGCCGCATTGTTCGAGCGGTTGCGGATCGGCCGCGCACAGGTGTGGCTGACCGGGACCGAACCCGCTCCGTTCGAGGATATATTGGGCGAAGCCGCCGTCTGGCGGATCAGCCGCGGGACCGCAGAACGGCTTTAGCCGCTTTCCTCACTCGGGGGCAAAGCCTCCGAAACCTGGCCGATAGTCGCTGCCACCAGTTCTTCGATGCCATCCTCGGTCGGATGGATCCGGTCAGACTGGAACAGCGACGGGTCCTGGTAAATCGCCTCGAGCCAGAACGGCACCAGTGCCGCGCCATACTCGCGCGCCAGATCCGCATAGAGCGCATCGAATTGCGCCTGGTATTCGGGGCCGTAGTTCGGCGGCGCGCGCATTCCCATGATCAGAGCCGGGATGCCGCGCGCCTTGAGCTCCGTAAGAATTGCAGCGAGGTTCGCGCGCGTTTGTTCGGGCGAGAGGCCGCGCAGCAAATCATTGCCGCCCAGCTCAAGGATAAAAAGATCGGGCTTTTCCGCCTGTGCATCGAGCGTGAATGTCAGCCGCTGCAGCCCCGCGGCACTGGTGTCGCCCGAAATGCCCGCATTGGCGACCTGCGCATTGATCCCGCGCGCGCGCAGCGCAGCCTCCAGCCGCGCCGGATAGCTCGCCTCCTTCGCGACATTATAGCCCGCGAACAGGCTGTCCCCGAAGGCGAGGATATTGCGCTCCGGCCCCATTATGGGAACCGTCGCCACTTCTGCTGCATTGGTATCGGAACCCGCGCCTGCCGGATCGTCGGCGGGCACATCCGCCCCACAGGCTGCGAGGAACAGCGCGAGCATGATCGACCAAACGCCTTTTGCCATCTGCGAGTCTCCTTGTGCGGCCCCCTCCCCTATGCGAATGCGTAACCCGTGACAAAGCCCCCTCTCGCAATATCCGCCCGAAATCTCACACTCACGCTCGGCATCGCTGCCGCGCCGGTCGAAATCCTGCGCGGGCTCGACCTCGACATCGCTTCGGGCGAAGTCGTGGCGCTGCTCGGCGCTTCCGGTTCGGGCAAGAGCTCACTGATGGCGGTGATGTCCGGCCTGGAACGCGCGACGAGCGGCGCCTTGATGGTCGCCGGAGCCGATTTCACGTCGATGGACGAGGATGCACTGGCACAGGCGCGCCGCGGCCGCATCGGCATCGTCCTGCAGGCCTTCCACCTCTTGCCGACCATGACCGCAGCCGAGAATGTCGCCACGCCGATGGAACTGCATGGGGTCGCCGATGCGCGCGAACGCGCAGTGGACGAGCTGAAGGCAGTCGGCCTGGGCCACCGGCTCGACCATTATCCCACCCAGCTGTCGGGCGGTGAGCAGCAACGCGTGGCGATTGCCCGCGCAATCGCGCCGCGCCCGGAACTGATCTTCGCCGACGAACCCACCGGCAATCTAGACGCTGCCACCGGCAAGGACATCATCGAGCTGTTGTTCGCACGCCGTGCGGAAACCGGCGCGACGCTGCTGATGATCACGCATGACCGCGCGCTTGCCGAACGGTGCGAGCGGGTTGTCACCATGGCCGACGGCGTGATCGTTTCCGACACCGCGTCGGCCAGCGCCGCAGCATGAACCAGCACCTGACCTGGGGAGCGGCCTGGCGCATCGCCCGGCGCGACCTGAATGCCCGCTTCAGGGGCCTCAGGCTGCTGCTCGTGTGCATCTTTCTTGGCACTGCCGCGCTCGCCGCGATCGGCACGCTGACTGCCGCGATCGAACGCGAATTGGCAAATCGCGGGCAGGAACTGCTCGGCGGCGATCTCGAAGTCGAAGTGTGGCAGCGCGACCTTTCCGATGAGGAAAAGGCGGCGCTGAGCGAATATGGCGAAATCTCGGGCGGCACTCGGATGCAGGCGATGGCGAGCACGCCCGATGCCGCCGCGCCAATCGAACTTAAAGCGGTCGACGCCAAATGGCCGCTCTACGGCACGCTTACGCTCAAGGACGGGCGAAGCGTGGGCACCCCGACAGCAGGCGAAGCATGGCTAGGCCAGGGGGCGCTCGACAGGCTGGACATCGCAGTGGGCGACCGCTTCCGTGTCGGTACGGCAGAACTTGTCGCCGCCGGGGTGATCGACAACGAGCCCGATCGCCTGTCCGAAGGGTTCCAACTCGGCCCCACGGTGATCGTGGCAGAGGAATATCCGCTGCGCGCCGGGCTGATTGCGCCGGGCACGCTTTATGAGAGCAAATACCGCGTCGCCTTCAGCGGCACTGACGATCCGGCGGATGTTGCCGAAGCGCTCGAAGCGCGCCTTCCCAATGCCGGGTTCGATTTCCGCACCCGCGACCGCGCATCGCCCGGGGCCGACCGCTTCGTGCGCAACATGAGCGACTTCCTCACCCTTGTCGGGCTTGCCGCGCTGGTGATTGCAGGGATCGGGATTGGTGGCGGGGTAGCTTCCTATCTCGACGCGCGGCGCAATTCGATCGCCACGCTCAAGGTACTCGGCGCATCGAGCAGAGACATTGTGCGCATCTATGGGCTTCAGGTCGGCGCTGCCGCATTGGTCGGCAGCATCGCGGGGATCGCCACCGGTGTGCTGGTGACCCCGCTGCTGGGCGCCGCCTTGCAAGGCCTGCTGCCGGTCGAAACCGGCTTCGTGATCGAACCTGCGCCATTGGCGCTGGCCGCGGCCTATGGCCTGCTGGTTGCCTTCGCTTTCGCTGCGACCCCGCTGCTGCGCGCCCGAGCCTTCCCTGCGATGGCGCTGATGCGGGCTCGCGTTACGCCGCTGGCGCGCGACTGGCGCGCCCTGGCCTGGACGGGCGCAGGGATTGCCGCGATCTGCGCCCTCGCCCTGCTTACAACGTCGCAGCCTATGCTATCGGGCGGGTTCCTTATCGGCGCGGGCGGCGCTCTGATTGCGCTGGCGCTGATCGGACTTGCGATCCGCATCGCCGCAAAGCGCGCGCCGCGCACCACCAATCCGCTGCTACGCGCAGCAGTGGCCAATCTTCACCGCCCCGGCGCACCCACAGGGGCGCTGGTGACCGCACTCGGCTTCGGCCTCGCCGCTTTCGTACTGCTCGCCGCGATCCAGAGCGCGATCGACGGCAATATCCAGCAACGCGTGCCGCGCGAAGCGCCCGACTATTTCGTGCTCGACATTCCGCGCGACGGCGAAAGCGATTTCCGCGCGCTGGTGACCGGCCTCGATCCCAATGCTTCGATCCGCACCGTTCCAGCACTGCGCGGTTCGGTGCTCGCCTATGGCAGCAAGGGCAAAATGACCCGCGTCGCCGACCTCAAGGAAATTCCCGAAGGCGCATGGGTGCTGCGCGGCGAACGCGGGCTGACCTATTCGGACACGCTGCCTCCGGGCAATTCGCTGGTCGAAGGCGAATGGTGGAACGAAGGCTATGACGGTGAGCCGCTGGTTTCGGTCGAAGCCGATTTCGCGCGCGCGATCGACCTCAAGCCCGGCGATTACCTCACCATCGGCGTGCTCGGGATCGAACGCGACGTGCGCGTGGCGAATTTGCGCGTGATCGACTGGGAAAGCATGGGCTTCAACTATGCCCTCGTCTTCTCAAGCAATGCGATCTCCGATGCGCCGCACAACCTCGCTGCGACGATCGAACTGTCGGACAAGAGCGTTTCGGGCGAATTGCTGCGGCAGATGGTGGCACGCTTCCCGTCGAGCTCGATGATTGAGATCGGCCAGGTGCTGGTCGAAGCACGCACTATCCTTGAGCAGGTCGGCGCGGCGACGCTGGCCGCCGCCTCGGTCGCGGTCCTGGCCGGGCTCGCGGTGCTGATGGGCGCGATCGCCGCGGCCCGCGCATCGCGCACCTATGACACGGTGGTCCTGCGCGTGCTCGGCGCAAGCCGCCGACAGGTACTGGGCATGCAACTCGCCGAATACGGCCTGCTGGCACTCTTGCTGGCTGTCGTAGCGCTGGCGCTTGGTTCCACCCTCGCCTGGTTCGTGATTATCGAGCTGTTCGAATTCGACTGGCTGCCGAACTGGCGTCAGGTGCTGGGCGTGCTCGGCATCGGGCTGGTGCTGGTGCTCGGTTTCGCGCTGGGCGGTTCGCTGCCGCTTCTCAAGGCCAAGCCCGCGCAGGCGCTGCGCGAGCTCTAGCCCTGAAAAGGCAGCTGCCGGCTTGGTAGCCCGGCCCTATTCCGCTGTTTCGCTGCCGACGAGCTCGCTGTGCACCACCGCACCAAACGTTGACCCGAGCACAGCCAGCAGCACCGCCAGGACCGCGAAGATAACCACCATGCCGAAAATCGCGCCGATGGCGGGGCCGACATCGCCCTGTGACAAGCCGATGATCGTCCCGAAGAACATGGCGAACGGCACGCCGACTGCCACAATCGCAATGGCGATGTACACCAGCAGCGAGAGGAAAATGCCCAGCACCTTCCCCTTGGTGAGCTGCCAGCTGCGGACAATTGCGGTGATTGGATTGCGAACACCCTCGACTGCCACCACAGGCGGAAGGATGATCAGGCGACAGGCCAGGTAGATCAAGAGCGCGGCCAAGGCGATGCTCCAGACTCCCTGCGCAATCACTCCAGCCATCGCCACTCCTTCGCCCACCATGCCAAGCACCAGCAAGCCGACGAGATAGCCCAGCAACAGCAGGACGGTCGTACCCAGCAGCGTAAGGCCATTGGCGAAGCCGGAACTGAAGGCATCCCCAAAGCTCGTTTGCACCAGCGGCGATGCCATGCGGCTCATCGCGGCACTCTGCGCCGACGCTATGTACACATAGCCGAGGTAGATGATCGCCATGAACAGCAGCATGCCCAGGCCCATCGCGCCAAGGGCATTGGGGTCGCCTTCAAGCGCGGCGACAGACACCGATGCCCCTATAAACATGAATGCGACCGCGGAAACGAACATCTGGATCGCGAAATAAACGAGCCACAATCCAACCAGGCTGCCCAGCCGCGCCTTTACTATTTCAAGTACGGTGCCCCAGACCTTCGATACGCTGACTTGCATGTGATCCCCCTCACAAAGACAAACTGCAAGTCAATGCAACACAATCGCGTCGATTGCGCAATGAAGAAGGGGCCGGCTTTCACCGACCCCTCCAGTATTTGCTTCAGGACGCTAACCGTCAGAACTTGTAGCGAACCACACCGCCATAAGTGCGCGGTGCGCTGGGATAACCCGAAACCGTGCCGGCCTGCGCGACGCCGTCGAACACCGTGAGGATGTACTTGTCGTCAAGCAGGTTGCGTGCCCATGCACCGATCTCGAAACCGTTCTCGAGCGCCAGCGTGATCGACGCATTGACCAGGTTCACTTCGCGCATGAAGTTGTTCGGGCCATAGGTCGGCAAGCCGTTGTTGATGCGGGTGTTGCTCTCATGCGCATAGTCGAGGCGGCTGATCAGGCGATGGCCCGCGTCGAATTCATGCGTGTAGGTTGCCGAGGTGGCGAGGTTCCATGACGGAATGCCACCCGGGCGCTCGCCCGAAAGATCGCCCACCGGGCTTTCGGTGAAGCTGTCGTACAGCGGATCGAGATAGGTCGCCGCAAAGGTGAAGACGAGCCCGTCAGCCGGATTGATCCGCGTGTCGAGTTCGAAGCCCTTCACCGACTGTTCGCCCGCATTGTTGAGCTGGAAGCCCGTGCCGGTGAACAGGAAGCTCTGGAAGCCCTTCAGCGTCTGGTCGAACAGCGCCAGATTGATGTTCACGCCCGGGAGCGAAGCCTTCAGGCCAACTTCCCAGACCTTCGCTTCTTCCGGACCGGCAAAGCGCGAACCGGTGGTCAGGTTCGGAACGCCCAGCCCGCCGTCGCGGATCGGCGACGAAGGTGCGAGGATCGACGAGCGATACGGGCCGGGGATATAGTCCCCAAACAGCGGGCGCGAATCGCGCGACAGATTGACCGAGCTCGCCTTGAAGCCGGTCGCGTAGCTGAAATAGACATTCACGCGATCCGAAACGTCATAGGCGGCGCGCAGCGTGTAGCTGAAGTCGTCGTCGCGGGTCTTCCCGTCCTCAACCGCATTGGGAATGTTGAGGAACGGCGGCTGGAACTGGAACGGTGCCAGCGCCAGCAGCTGGTTGGTGGCGGGATTGATGGCCTGGCTCGCGATGAACTGGAACACCGGCGCAGTCGCCTGGCCCGTCGCAAAGCTCTGGATCACCGCCGGGGTGACCTGGCTGGTCGGGATGGACAGCGCCTGCGCGATACCGCCGACGATATAGGCATCGACGAGGTTGATGTTTGCGAGTTCGTCGTAGGAAGTCTGGCTAAGCGCGAAATCCTTCTTGTCCTTGGTGTAGTTGAACCCGCCAGTCAGGACGAGGCCGTCGAACACTTCGAAATCCACCGTGCCGAAGATCGACCACGAGGTGTTGTCCATCGAATAGCTCTCGGCGGTGAGCGCACCGGGCGAGAAGATGCTGTTCTGCGGAAGGCCAAGCCCGGCTTCGACACCGTTGAACACCAGCGGGTTGCCGGCCAACAGCGAGAAGAACGGCCGGGCAGCTGCCCCGGTGATCAGGTCGCTTTCCTGATTGATCTTCTCGTCGAAGTAGAAGCCGCCCAGCAGGAAGTTGATCGGGCCGTCGAAATCGGAGGCGATCCGCAATTCCTGAGTGAAGGTATCGACCTTCTGGTCGCGGATTTCATTGACGATGTCGGCGCTGGTGAAGTCGACGTCCTGGTCGACGAAGTTCTTCAGTTCGCGATACGCGGTGATCGAGGTCACCGAGATCGGGCCGGTTTCCCAATCCATCTGGACCGAGCCGCCGTAATTGTCGACCTGGTTGACCGGAACGCGATTGAGATAGGCGTCATAGCTGAAGAAATCGGTGCTCAGCGCGCCGCCAACGCCGACGACTGCCGCAGCCGTGGGGCCGGCCACCAGCGTGCTGACGGTGCAGCAGGATTCATCGATGCTGGAATAATCGGCGATCGCGCGGATGCGCAGGTCGGCGGTCGGTTCGATCAGCAGCTGGCCGCGAGCGGTCCAGCGATTGCGGTCCGACAGGTCCTTGTCGAGATTGACGATGCGGGCATAGCCGTCGCGCTTGTTGTAGCTGCCGTCGAGCGAGAAGGCGATATTCTCGCTGATGGGTCCGGTAACGTCGCCCTTGATCTGGATGTTGTTGAAATTGCCGTAGCTGGCTTCGACGCCGCCACCGAATTTGAACTGCGGTTCGCGGGTGATGACCGAGATCACACCGGCAGAGGCGTTCTTGCCGAACAGGGTCGACTGCGGGCCGTTGAGCACTTCGATGCGCTGGACGTTGGCAAGGTCGTTGAGCGACGAGGCCGAGCGCGAACGGAACACGCCGTCGATGAAGACGCCGACCGAAGGCTCGATGCCGAAGTTGTTGTCGCCATTGCCGAAGCCGCGGATGATGAAGGTCGAGGACGACGAGTTCTGCAGCTGGCTGACACGCAGCGAAGGCGCCACGGTCTGCAGGTCGAGTACGTCGCGGATCTGCGCCTGTTCAAGCGTTTCGCCCGAAGTCACTGAAACCGAAATCGGCGTTTGCTGCAGCGTCTGTTCGCGCTTGGTCGCGGTCACGACGATCACATTGCTGGCGAATTCCTCACCTTCGTCGGACGCAGCGTCCTGCGCCTGCGCTGCAGCAGGCATGGCAAGGGCAATGGCCGCCGCGCCGGTGAAAAGCGCAACGCGGGGCGAGCCGGCAAAATTGCCGGACAGAATAGAACGCATGATATCTCCTCTCTTGAACGACCGGGGATGGAGATGCTGCCTGGAGAGAAACATCGACCCTGATCCTTGCCGCCCCTAGTAGGAGAGCGTTGGAATCATAACAAGATTCATCGGTGTAGCGCGACATCGTCGCCGCTCCGTGTTGCTGCAGCGACACACCTTACGTTACGTCCACTGTACCTTATCGCATGTCCGGCGCTTGTGATGTGCCGGCGCATCGGCTAGGGGCGCGCAGCTTTGTGCGGCGCAACATGCCGCCAATCCCTATTTCTGCCCGCCAGACCCCATTCGAAAGACCATCATGTCCCGCTCGCTGCGCAATATCGCGATCATCGCCCACGTCGACCACGGCAAGACCACTCTGGTCGACCAGCTGTTCCGCCAGTCGGGCACTTTCCGCGAGAACCAGCGGATCGAGGAGCGCGCGATGGATTCGGGCGATCTCGAAAAGGAACGCGGGATCACCATCCTTGCCAAGTGCACTTCGGTCGAATGGGAACAGGGCGGTGACACCACCCGCATCAACATTGTCGACACGCCCGGGCACGCCGATTTCGGCGCCGAGGTGGAACGCATCCTGAGCATGGTCGACGGCGTGATCCTGCTGGTCGACGCCGCCGAAGGCGCAATGCCGCAGACCAAGTTCGTCACCGGCAAGGCGCTGGCGCTGGGCCTGCGCCCGATCGTGGTGGTCAACAAGATCGACCGCCCCGATGGCCGCCCGCAGGAAGTGCTCGACGAAGTGTTCGACCTCTTCGTCAGCCTCGACGCCCATGACGAGCAGCTCGACTTCCCGGTGCTCTATGCCTCGGGCCGCGATGGCTACGCCAGCGACGACCAGGAAGCGCGCAGCGGTTCGCTCGCACCCCTGTTCGACCTGATCGTGAGCCATGTGCCTGCACCGGGCCTCGACGAGAATGGCCCGTTCAGCTTCCTCGCCACGCTGCTCGACCGCGACAATTTCATGGGCCGCGTGCTCACCGGGCGCGTCCAGTCGGGCAGGCTCAAGGTCAACGACCCGATCCATGCCCTCGACATGGACGGCAATATTGTCGAGACCGGCCGCGCCACCAAGCTGCTCAGCTTCCGCGGCCTCGAGCGCGTACCGGTCGACGAAGCGCAGGCGGGCGACATCATCGCGCTCGCTGGCCTCGAAAAGGCCACCGTCGCGAACACGATCGCCAATCCCGCGGTCAAGGAGCCGATTGCCGCTCAGCCGATCGACCCGCCGACGCTGGCGATGCGCTTTGCCGTCAACGACAGCCCGCTCGCCGGGCGCGAAGGCGACAAGGTGACCAGCCGCATGATCCGCGACCGCCTGCTGCGCGAAGCGGAAACCAATGTCGCCATTCGCGTCACCGAAAGTGCCGACAAGGACAGCTTCGAAGTGGCCGGGCGCGGCGAACTCCAGCTGGGCGTGCTGATCGAGACCATGCGCCGCGAAGGCTTCGAACTCGGCATCAGCCGCCCGAAGGTGCTGTTCCGCGAAGAGAATGGCCAGCGGACCGAACCCTATGAAACTGTCGTGATCGACGTCGATGACGAACACTCGGGCACGGTCGTCGAGAAAATGCAGCGCCGCAAGGCCGAACTGGTCGAAATGCGCCCCTCGGGCGTGGGCAAGACCCGCATCACATTCTCCGCCCCGTCGCGCGGCCTCATCGGCTATCACGGCGAATTCCTGTCCGACACGCGCGGCACCGGCATCATGAACCGGCTGTTCGAAAAATATGGCCCCTACAAGGGCCCGATCGAAGGCCGCATCAACGGCGTGCTGATCTCGAATTCGGATGGCGACGCGGTGGCCTATGCGCTCAACGCGCTGGAAGAGCGCGGCGAGCTGTTCATCAGCCCGCAGGCGCGCGTCTATGAAGGCATGATCATCGGCGAGAATGCCAAGCCGGACGATCTCGAAGTCAATCCATTGAAGTCGAAGCAGCTCACCAACATCCGCTCTTCGGGCAAGGATGACGCGATCCGCCTCACTCCGCCGCGCCGGATGAGCCTGGAACAGGCGATCGCCTATATCGACGATGACGAGATGGTCGAAGTGACGCCCAAGTCGATCCGGCTGCGCAAGGCGATCCTGTGCCCGCACGAGCGCAAGAAAGCGAGCCGCAAGAAGGACGCGGCCTGATTTCCTGCGGTGTGCCCTGCGGGGCACGCCTTCCCCGACACGCGATGAACCTGCCCCGCTAAGCGAAAGGCTTGCGGGCTCGGTTGCTGCGCCCTAGTCCTCCGGCCCGAACAGGTTCCCGGAGTCTTCCATGAAGCGCACTATCGCCGCACTCACCGCAACCATCGCCAGCCTTGCCCTCGCCACGCCCCTCGCAGCGGACGATCATGCCTCCGCCCGGCCTGTCGCCGAACAGATCGGTGCCGGCGGCCGCCCCATCGGTGCCGACTGGTCGCGCAGCCCGGTCATCGCGCAACACGGCATGGCAGCGACGGCGCATCCGCTGGCAACGCAAATCGCGCTCGATATCCTCAAGGCGGGCGGCAATGCGGTCGATGCAGCGATCGCCGCCAATGCCGCGCTGGGCCTTATGGAGCCGACCGGCAACGGGATCGGCGGCGACATCTTCGTGATCATCTACGATCCCAAGACCGACAAGCTCTATGGCCTCAACGGTTCGGGCCGTTCGCCGAAGAACCAGACGCTCGAGCAGCTGAAGGAAAAGCTCGGCGGAGCAGACAGCCTGCCGGCTTTCGGCCCGCTGCCGATCACTATCCCCGGCACGGTCGATGGCTGGTTCGAAATGCACAACCGCTTCGGCCAATTGCCGATGGCCGACGTGCTGGCGCCGACCATCAAATACGCGCGCGAGGGGCATCCCGTCGCGCCGGTGATCGGAATGTATCTGGCTCGCGCACTGGCCGGTTTCGAACGCAACTCGGACAAATTCGATTTCAGCAATGCCCGCGCCACCTGGTTCGCCAATGGTGCGCCCAAGGCCGGCGAGATTTTCAGGAACCCCGATCTTGCCAATACGCTCGAACGGATCGCGCAGAACGGCCGCGACGAATTCTATCGCGGCGAAAGCGCGAAGATCATGGTCGACTACCTGCAGCGCCAGGGCTCGGCCTTCACGCTGGAGGATTTCGCCGAGCATCGGAGCGAATGGGTCGAGCCCGCCTGCGTGCATTATCGCAAGGGCTATGAGCTGTGCGAACTGCCACCCAACACGCAGGGTTTTGCCGCGCTGCAGATGGTCAACATCCTCAAGAATGTCGACCTTGCCCAATGGGAACGCGGCAGCCCCGAAGTGATCCACTACATCACCGAAGCCAAGCGGATCGCCTATGCCGATGTGGCGAAATTCTACGCCGATCCGGATTATGCGCCCTTCCCGATGGAATTGCTGAGCGACGAATATGGCAAGGCACGCTTCGAGCTGATCGATCCGGACAAGGCCACTCCCGAGTTCGGGCCGGGCGAACCCAAGCTGGAGGGGCCGGGCGACACGACCTACATGACCGTGGTCGATGGCGACGGGCTGATGGTCAGCCTGATCCAGTCGAACTATCGCGGCATGGGCGGCGGGCTCACGCCTGACGGAATGGGCTTCATGTTCCAGGATCGCGGCGAACTTTACAGCCTCGATCCGGCGCATGCCAACGCCTATGCGCCGGGCAAGCGCCCGTTCCACACCATCATCCCGGCCTTCGTGAAGAAGGACGGCAAGCCCTATATGACGTTGGGGCTGATGGGCGGCGGGATGCAGCCGCAGGGCCATGTGCAGGTGCTGATCAACATCGTCGATTACGGCATGAATTTGCAGGAAGCGGGCGACGCCGCGCGGCTCAACCACGATGGCGGCCGCCAGCCGACCGAAGCCGCAAGCGGGCCCTCGGCCGATCCGCTCGGCACTTTGTTCGTCGAACCGGGCATCCCGGCGGCGACTGTCGAAGCGCTGAAGCGCATGGGCCACAAGGTCGAAGTCATCGACAATGGCATCATGTTCGGCGGGTATCAGGCGATCGCGCGCGACCCTGAAACCGGCGTGCTGACCGGCGCGACCGAGATGCGCAAGGACGGGCAGGCACAGGGATATTGAGGCGGTAGCCCCCCGCTATCGCAGTAGCCAGCGTGGCTGCGGCCTGATAATTCCCCACCGATGCAGACCGGAACCCTGATCGCGCTCGCGCTCTACTTCGCCCTCATGCTCGCGATCGGCCTCTATGCCTGGCGCCGCTCGACCGCCGATAGCGAGGGGTATTTGCTCGCCGGGCGCAACCTGCCCCCTGCGGTTGCCGCGCTCAGCGCAGGCGCTTCGGACATGTCTGGCTGGTTGCTGCTGGGGCTGCCGGGCGCGCTCTATGCCGCAGGGCTGGTCGAAGCCTGGATCGGGATCGGCCTGTTCGTAGGCGCGCTGGTCAACTGGATCGTGGTGGCCCCGCGCCTGCGCGAACAGACCGAAACGCTCGGCAACGCGCTCACCATCCCCGAATTCCTCGCCAACCGCTTCCCTGACAAGGCGATCGCACTGCGGCTCGTGTCGGCGGTGGTGATCGTCGTGTTCTTCGCGGTCTATACCTCGGCAGGGCTTGTCGGCGGCGGCAAGCTGTTCGCGACGACCTTCGCCGGCCTGTTCGGCGATATCGGCATGAGCGACTACATGCTGGGCATCTGGATCACAGCGGGCGTGGTGCTGGCCTATACGATGGTGGGCGGCTTCCTGGCGGTGAGCCTGACCGATTTCGTGCAGGGCCTGATCATGGTGACCGCGCTGGTGGTCATGCCGCTGGTCGTCATGTTCGGACCCGGCGGAACTGCGGGCGGCTCGCTTGCCCTGGTGCCGCAGGAAGGCTTCCTCAGCCTTACGCACGGGCTGACTTTCATCGGGTTTCTTTCGGCTGTGACATGGGGCCTCGGCTACTTCGGCCAGCCGCACATTATCGTGCGCTTCATGGCTGTTCGAAGCGTGGCTGACGTCCCCACTGCACGGAATATAGGCATGAGCTGGATGGCGGTGTGCCTTATCGGCGCAATCGGGATCGGGCTGGCAGGCCGGGCCTATGTCGAGCGCAACGGGATGGTGCTCGAAGACCCTGAAACGATCTTCATCGTCCTTGCCAATCTGCTCTTCACCCCCTTCGTGACCGGCTTCCTGCTTGCCGCCCTGCTCGCAGCGATCATGAGCACGATCAGCTCACAGCTGCTGGTCGCCTCATCCTCGCTGACCGAGGATTTCTACCGCCTGTTCCTGCGCAAGAATTGCAGCGAGCGCGAAGCGGTGAACGTGGGCCGCATTTGCGTGGCGCTGGTCGCGCTCGCCGCCATCGCAATCGCTAGCGACCCTGACAGCCAGGTGCTGGGGCTCGTGTCGAACGCATGGGCCGGGTTTGGCGCCGCCTTCGGCCCGCTGATCGTGCTGGCGCTGACATGGGGCCGGATGACCGGCGCCGGTGCGGTGGCCGGACTGGTTACGGGCGCGAGCGTCGTGATCGGCTGGATTGCGCTGGGCTGGAACGCCGCCTTCATGGGCGGCCCCGGGGTTTACGAGATCATTCCGGGTTTCATCGCGGCATGGATCGCCATTGTCGCGGTGAGCCGAATGACATCGAAGGAGAGCTGAAATGGCGCGTGTGACCGGCTTGGGCGGCGTGTTCTATGTCGTGAAGGACCCGGAAGCGACGCGCGCCTGGTATCGCGAGAAGCTGGGGATCGACGGCCCCTATGGCCCGCAGCTCGCCTGGGCCGATGAACCCAAGGCCAATCCCTATTCGCTGATCAGCCAGTTCGCCGACGACACCTATGTGAAGCCCGGCAAGGGCGGCTTCATGATCAACCTGCGGGTCGACGATCTCGACGGCTTCGTGAAAGTCCTGAAGAAGCGCGGGGTGAAGATCCTCGACAGCATCGACGAGGGCTATGGCAAATTCGCCTGGCTGCTCGACCCAGACGGGGTGAAGATCGAGCTGTGGGAACAGGTGGCAGACGAACTGCCCGAATAATGCGCCGGGCCCGAGCGTTACGGGCAGCGTCTTTACTTTTTGTTAACCATGATTCCGCACACTCCGCGGCATGTTTCGACGCGCGATCTTCCTTGCTCTGGCAACCGCCACGCTGGCAGCTTGCGGCGCAGTGCCCAGCGGGCCCACGCGCAGCCCGCAATCTGCGCCCCGCCCCGTCGCGATCAGCCCTGACGCGCAGATGTGCCTTGCGGGCCTGAGCGACGCGGGTTCGCGCTTTTCGCCCTTGCCTGACCGCTTTGACGGGCCGGGATGCGCGGTGACCGGCGCAGTGCAGCTTTCCGCCGTGCGCGGCGACCGAACCCAGCTGGGCATCAGCAATATCGGCCCGGTCGAATGCGCTACAGCTCAGGCCTTTGCCGCATGGGCCCGCTTCGGCGTCGACCGTGCCGCAAGGCAAATCCTCGGCAGCCCGATCGAGCGGATCGAAACCATGGGCAGCTATGTCTGCCGCAATGTCGCCGGCACAGAGCGCCGCTCGGCGCATGCCCGCGCCGAAGCGATCGATATCGCCGCTTTCATCCTGGCCGACGGGCGCCGCATCAGCGTGCTGGGCGACTGGACAGGCGGCAGCCGCGAGGAACGCGAATTCCTGCGCGTAGTGCATGAAAGCGCGTGCAAGCGTTTCGGCACGGTGCTGGGGCCGGATTACAACGCCGCTCATCGCGATCACCTGCATCTCGAAATCGGCGGGGGCAGCTTCTGCCGCTAAAGCTGGCCTAGAGCCGCGCTTCGATCTTCAGTCGCACCGCGTCTGCCGGGTGTGTTGCGCCCAGTTTCGTCATCATGTTGGCGCGGTGGATTTCGACCGTGCGCGGGCTGATTTCGAGTTCGCGCGCAATCGTCTTGTTGCTGCTGCCTTGCGCCAGCCAGTCCAGAACTTCGCGCTCCCGATTGGAGAGGTTGGCGATGCGGCTGCGCGCTTCGATCATGCGCCTGCGCGCTTCACAATAGGCTTCGATTTCATCGGAGACGCGCGCCAGGCACTCTTCTAGAGCCGAGGGATCGAAAGCCAGACGCGCGAATTCCGCGCGAGAGCGGCTCGAAGGATCGATATAGTGGAGTGCTGGCTTCGTTGACATGCGTCGATTTTGCACATGAAATGAAACTCAATCACGTTGGATCAACTCCGAATTGGTACTAGTGTCCGTGTAATCTCGATATTAAGTATAATTTCACTCATAAATATTCATCCATTTTCGATCAGAAATAGGTGATTGCGCTATCTGTATTTACACAGACCTCTGAAAAAACGGGATGGCGGTTAACCCGAAAGGCGCGAGCAGGCCGCCAGATCGCATATTCAAGTGCGCTGATATCTGCCAACCTGCCGTTGCGATCACGGCATTTGTGCCCCATATGTTCGCACATGGCGGAATTGGTGATCAGGCGCGGGCTGGATGAGCCCGACACCAGCGGCGAGTTTGTCCCGCACAAGCCCGCTCGTCCGGAGAAGGCCGATGGCGGAAGGCCGTTCAAGCTGGTTTCGGACTATGAGCCAAGCGGCGACCAGCCGACTGCGATTGCCGAACTGGTCGGTGCGGCAAGGGATGGCGAACAGACGCAAGTGCTGCTGGGGGTAACCGGCAGCGGCAAGACCTTCACCATGGCCAAGGTAATCGAGCAGATGCAGCGGCCCGCGCTGGTGCTGGCGCCGAACAAGATCCTCGCCGCGCAGCTCTATGGCGAATTCAAGAGCTTCTTCCCGGAGAATGCGGTCGAGTATTTCGTATCCTATTACGACTACTACCAGCCCGAAGCCTATGTGCCGCGGTCCGACACATACATCGAGAAAGAAAGCTCGGTGAACGAAGCGATCGACCGGATGCGCCACTCGGCCACGCGCGCGCTGCTTGAGCGCGATGACGTGATCATCGTCGCATCGGTGAGTTGCCTCTACGGGATCGGCTCGGTCGAGACCTATTCGGCGATGGTGTTCGACATCAAGGCGGGCAGCACGGTCGACCAGCGCGAACTGATCCGCAAGCTCGTTGCCCTGCAATACAAGCGCAACGACACCGCTTTCGCGCGCGGCAGCTTCCGCGTGCGCGGAGACAACCTCGAGCTGTTCCCCAGCCACTACGAAGACATGGCCTGGCGCATCAGCTTCTTCGGCGACGAGATCGAAGAGATTGCCGAGTTCGATCCATTGACCGGCAAGAAGGGCGCGACTTTGGAAAAGGTGCGCGTCTATGCGAACTCGCACTATGTCACCCCCGGTCCGACGATGAAGCAGGCCACCGAGGCAATCAAATTCGAATTGCAGGAACGGCTCAAGGAACTGCACGAAGAAGGCCGCCTGCTCGAGGCGCAGCGGCTGGAGCAGCGCACCAATTTCGATCTCGAGATGATTGCGGCGACAGGCAGCTGCGCGGGGATCGAGAACTACTCGCGCTTCCTCACCGGGCGCCTGCCGGGCGAGCCGCCGCCGACCCTGTTCGAATACCTGCCTGAAAATGCGCTGCTGTTCGTCGACGAAAGCCACCAGACGGTGCCGCAGATCGGCGCGATGGCGCGCGGAGACCATCGCCGCAAGCTGACGCTAGCCGAATATGGCTTCCGCCTGCCGAGCTGCATCGACAACCGCCCGCTGCGCTTCAACGAATGGGATGCGATGCGCCCGCAGACCATCGCCGTTTCAGCGACGCCCGGCGGCTGGGAAATGGAGCAGACCGGCGGCGTCTTCGCCGAGCAAGTTATCCGCCCCACCGGCTTGATCGATCCGCCGGTTGAAATCCGCCCGGTCGAGGACCAGGTGCAGGACTGCATCGAGGAGTGCAAGAAAACCGCCAAGCTCGGCTACCGCACTCTAGTGACCACGCTCACCAAGCGCATGGCGGAGGATTTGACCGAGTTCATG
This sequence comes from Altererythrobacter litoralis, assembly GCF_036324225.1. Lineage (NCBI taxonomy): Bacteria > Pseudomonadati > Pseudomonadota > Alphaproteobacteria > Sphingomonadales > Erythrobacteraceae > Altererythrobacter > Altererythrobacter litoralis. The sequence continues at coordinate 75,138 of NZ_JAZDQV010000004.1, read as the reverse complement.
CACGAAGCGGGCGTGAAGGTCCGCTACATGCACTCGGACGTCGAAACGCTCGAACGCATCGAGCTGATCCGCGACCTGCGCCTTGGCGTTTATGATGTGCTGGTGGGGATCAACCTGCTGCGCGAAGGGCTCGACATTCCCGAGTGCGGTCTCGTGTGCATCCTCGACGCCGACAAGGAAGGTTTCCTGCGCTCCGAAACTTCGCTCATCCAGACGATCGGCCGCGCCGCGCGCAATGTCGACGGGCGCGTGATCCTCTATGCCGATCGCGTCACCGGCAGCATGGAGCGCGCCATGGCGGAGACCGAGCGCCGCCGCGAAAAGCAGCGCGAATATAACGAAGCACACGGCATCACGCCACAGACGATCAAGCGCGCGATCGCCGATATTGTCGCACACACCGCGTCGCAGTATGGCGTGATCGTCGATACCGGCGATGATGAGCGCAACAACCTCGTCGGGCACAATTTGCGCTCCTACATCGAGGATCTCGAAAAGCGGATGCGCGCCGCCGCCGCCGATCTCGAATTCGAGGAAGCCGGGCGATTGCGCGACGAGATTCGCAGGCTCGAAAACGAAGAGCTGGGGCTGTCGGACAGCGAGAAATTCGCGCCGATCAAAGGCAAGTCGACCGAAGGCAGGCCGGGGACTCGCAAGATGCGCTATGGCAAGACGCAGCGGAAGATGCGGTAGAAGCGACAGGCGGATTATTGCGCTGGGGGATAAGCATTGGCATAGCCTTCGCTCATGAAACATCTTCTTTGCGCTGCCGCGCTCATCGCTCTGCCCTTCGCCGCTCCAGTCCTGGCCGATGCGCCAAAGGAGAAAGCCGCAACCCCCGCCGCGACAATAGAGCCGCAGGTCAAGACCCGTGACCTCAGCGGGACATTCGGGGGGCAGCGAGTAAACTACCGTGCCACCATAGGCGAAACGATCCTGACTGGTGAGGGCGGCAAGCAGGAAGCGGTGATCGTTACCACCAGCTATGTAAAGCAGCCCCGCGACCCCTCGCGCCCGGTGTTCTTCATGTATAATGGCGGTCCCGGCTCAGGCTCAGTGTGGTTGCAGATGGGCGCGTTCGGGCCGAAGCGGGTGGCGATACCGTCCGATGCGCGCGACGATGGCGCGCCGCCCTATCCGATCCTCGACAACCCCGACAGCCTGCTGGACGTGGCCGACCTGGTGTTCATCGATCCGCCGGGCACCGGCTTCAGCTATTTGACCGAGGGCACCGATCCCAAGAAATATTACGGGCTGGAGGAAGACGCGAAAGCCGTGGCGCAGGTGATCCGCCGCTGGATCAATGACAACGGCCGCTGGAACAGCCCGAAGTATCTCGGCGGGGAAAGCTACGGCACCACCCGCACCGCCATGGTGGCGCGCGAACTGGAAGGGCGAACCTTCAACGATGTCGGGTTGAACGGGCTGATCCTGATTTCGACCATACTCGATTTCGCAATGCGCGAGCCCACCCCGGGCAATGAACTGGCCTATGTCGTGACACTGCCCAACATGGCAGCGGCGGCCTTTTACCATGGCAAGGTTCAAGCACCTTCTGTCGAAGCCATCGCGGAAGAAGCGCGACAATTCGCGATTGGCCCCTTTGCCAGCGCGCTGCTGAAGGGTCAGGCGTTACCAGCCGCCGAGCGCGCCGCGGTGCGCGCCGAACTGTCGCGCCTCACCGGCCTTTCCGAGGAATATCTGGAGCAGGCCAATCTCCGTGTTACCGACCAGCGCTTCTACAAGGAGTTGCTGCGCGATCGGGGCCTTACCATTGGCCGTCTCGATGCGCGCTACACCGGCAAGGATTATGACAATGCTGGCGAAACGCCCGACAATGATCCCAGCTTCTATGGAATCGATGCGGGCTACACTGCCGCCATCAACAGCTGGGCGCGCGAGAGCCTGGGCTTTGAAACCAATCGCGAATACCAGTCGATCGGTGGCATTGGCGGGCAATGGAACTGGTCGCTCGGCAGCGGATGGGGCCGCAATGCCTATCTCAATGTGGCGCCCTTCATTGGCCAGGCGATGCGCCAGAACTCGCAGTTGCGCGTGTTCAACGCGCAGGGCTGGTACGACTTCGCAACGCCGTTCTTCGGGGCGGAGTATTCACTCAATCGCATGGGTATTCCGCAGGACCGCGTCAAGTTCACTTACTATGACGCAGGCCACATGATGTATGTGCGCGACGAAGACCGGCAGAAGCTGTCGGCCGACGTCCGCGAGTTCATCCAGTCGCGCTGATTATTCGGCGGCTTCCTTGACCGGAGGCTCGGGATAGCTGGCCATCTGCCAGAGCACTTCGTCCGGCAGGGCCAGCACCTGCTTGTAACGGTCGAGGTCCATCGCCTGGTGGGGCTTCGCGGGGTCATAGGGCGGCTGCGGCACCGCCCCACTCTCGCCCGCATAGGCCTTGGGCGCGGCGTAATTGGCCATGTCATCTGCTCCGATCCCGACCTTGGCGGCGGCACTGGCATCGAGCCAGCGCGCAGGCTCGATCGCACTGTCCGACCATGCCACTTCGAGCGTGAGATTTTCCGGCCCGGCGAAATAGATCGACTGGCACATGCCGTGGTCGATCGGGCCATAGACGTTCACTCCGCGGCTGCGGATGCGGTCGCGCAGCGCGATCAGGTCTTCGCGGCTGTCGGCCTTGAACGCCAGATGCTGCATCGTGCCCGGCGCGGCATTGCCCCCGCCCCAACCCGCATGGGTCTGGCCGATCACCGTTTCCACGCCCGCGGTTTCGGGCAGCTGGACCAGGCTGAACTGGCAGTCCTCGGACAATTCGAGAAAGGCATGGATGCCGCCCGGCACGCCATGCATGTCGAATATCGCGACCAGCCTGCACCCCAGCACATCGCTGAAAAATTCGATCTGGCCCTTCATGTCCCCGGTCATCACCGCCAGATGGTGGATACCGGTGGGATGCACATTTGCGCTCATTGCGCTTCTCCTCGCCCTCGGTCTAACCCCGTGTCAACGGGAGGATGCCTGACATGATGCCAATTCGCCAGCCTTATGGTGTGGTCTACAAGGAAGAAAGCGGCTTCAAGGACGTCTATGGCGGCACTTCCGGCATGGTTTTCGTCGAATGCATGCGGATTGCCGCAAGCGAAGAGCCCGCCAAAAGAGCCATCGTGTTCAGCCATCCGATCGGCGGCGGATCCTTCCTGCCGCTGGTGAGTGCGCTGGCCCGCGCCGGTCAGGACGTGATCTATGTGAACACGCGCTATCGGGGGAACGACAGCGCGCTGATCATGGAGAAATGCATTTCCGACCTCGGGGCGGCGATCAGGAATGCCAAGGCGCGCTTCGGCTATGAGAAGATCGTGCTGGGCGGCTGGTCGGGCGGCGGGTCGCTCTCGCTATTCTACCAGGACCAGGCAGAGAACCCCACGATCACCCACACACCGGCGGGCGATCCCTATGACATTGCCGCGCTCAAACTGCCGCCGGTCGACGGCATCATGCTGCTCGCGGCGCATATCAGCCGCGCGATCACGCTCACCGAATGGATCGACCCGTCGATCGCCGATGAAGCGCGCCCGTTCGAGCGCGACCCCGAACTCAATATCTACGATCCCGCCAATCCGAACCGGCCGCCCTATAGGGAGGAATTCGTCGCCCGGTTCCGCGCGGCGCAGGTGGCACGCAACCGCCGCATCACCGACTGGGTGAAGGGACAGCTTGAGGAGCTGAAGGCGTCGGACCAGCCCAATGCCGAACGCGGCTTCGTGGTCCACGGAACCATGGCCGATGTGCGCTGGACCGACCCCACGCAGGACGCCTCCGACCGGCGCCCGCATGAATGCTATCTCGGCGATCCCAAGGTCGCGAATGACGGGCCGGTCGCGCTGGCGCGTTTCTGCACGCTCAGGAGCTGGCTCTCGCAATGGGGACATGACACGACCAATGCCGACGGGCTTGGCAATGCATCACGGATTTCCTGCCCGGTGCTGGTGATCAACAACACCGCCGATCTTGCCTGCACGCCCAGCCATGCGCAGCGCCTGTTCGATGCGGTCGGGCACGCAGACAAGGAATATCACGATATCGTGGGTGCGGATCACTATTACATCGAACGGCCCGACCTCTTGCCGCAAGCGGTCGAAATCTGTTCCGAATGGCTTTCGCGAAAGTTCGATTGATGCGCCAGTTCCTGATGCTCTTGCCTGTGCTGGCGCTCGCCGGATGCAAGCCGCCGCCGACCGATGCGGATATCGCCGCGAGCGAAGCCGCTGCACCTGTGAGCCCGTCCGAACCGATCGATTCGCCCGATACCGAGGGCGCGATCTGGGCAGACAGCCAGGAAGCAGGCCGTATCCTCTATGGCATCCCCGGCGAGCCGCCGCTGATGGCGCTGGCATGCGGTGAAGCCAACGGGCAGCCGAGCATTCGGCTGACCCGCTACGCGCTCGCCGACAGGGGCGCGCAAGCCTTCGCCGCGCTGATCGGCAACGGCCATATCTCGCGGATACCGGTCGATGCCACCGAAGTTGAAGGTGCCTCGATCTGGCAAGGTGACATCCCCGCCTCCGACCCGAAGCTCGAAGTGCTTACCGGGTCGCGCGAAGTGGGGGTGACGATCCCGGGCGCAGGCAGGCTGGTGCTCAACCGCAGTTCACGTCCGGGCGAGTTGATCGAGGCTTGCCGCGCTGCAGCCGAACCCGACGCTGAAGCTAGCGAGGACGCTGCGCCCGCTCAATGAGCATGTCCGCAGTGAGCACCTGCGGCAGCTGCTCGGCCTCGGCGCCGGGCTCGTACCACAGATAAAGCGGCACACCGGCGGCGCCTTGCTCGGTCAGGAAAGCGCTGATTTCGGCATCCCTGCGGGTCCAGTCGCCCACCATCGGGATCACGCCCGCCTTCTCGAATGCGGCTTTGGTGGCTTCGCGCTCGATCGCAACGCCTTCATTGACCTTGCAGGTCACGCACCAGTCGGCCGTGAACCACACGAACACCGGCTTGCCGCTGGCGCGCGCTTCGGCGAGAGCAGCGGTGCTGAACTCGCGCGGGGCAAGGATCGATTGCGCGGTGCCCGATTGCTGTTCTGCATAGCTTGACGGCAGAGCAAACGCGCCGAAGATCAGGAAGGGCGCAGCGATCAGCCCGAAGGCGGGCCAGGCCATCTTGCCGCGCTTCTGCAGCCGCCCCGTCACCATCAGCGCCATGATTACGCCGGCGGTCATCACCAGCGCGAACATGGCAAAGCCTTGCCCGCCGAGACGCGCGGTGAGCCATACCAGCGCCAGCGCGGTAAGCCCCATCGGGAACGCCATCGCCTTGCGGAAGCGGTCCATCCATGGGCCGGGCCGTGGCAGCATGCCCCGCAGCGCGGGCACGAAGCCGATCAGGAGGAAGGGCAGCGCCAGCCCCAGCCCCAGCGCGGCGAACAGCAGCAGCGCTTGCACGGGCGGCAGCAGCAGCGCCGCCCCCAGCGCCACAGCCATGAACGGGCCCGTGCAAGGCGTGGCGACGAAAGCCGCAAGCAGGCCGGTGGCAAAGGCGCTGGCAGGTTCCCCGCTGCGGGTGAACGAGAGCGAAGGCAGTTCGAAAAGCCCCGCGAAATTGGCAGTGATTGCAGCAGCCAGCACCAGCAGGAACACCACGACCCCCGGCTCCTGCAGCTGGAAGGCCCAGCCGACTTGTGCGCCCGCAGCGCGCAACGCCAGCATGGTCGCGCCCAGGGCCACGCAGGCGAGCACGACACCGCAGGTATAGGCAATGCCCTCGCTCCGGGCCTGCGCCTGGCTTTCGCCCGCGCGCGCAAGGCTGAGCGCCTTGATGCTGAGGATTGGGAAAACGCATGGCATCACGTTGAGCAGCAACCCGCCCAGCAACGCGCCGATCAGCAGCACCCACACTGGCGGTGTGGCGTCGTCCGGCCCTGCTACCAGCGCGCCGCCGCTGGGCACTTCGCCCAGCACCGCCTCGAAACGAATGCCATTGCCACCGCCGAGCGCAAGGATGCCCTCGATCGATTCAGGCTGTGCCCCGCCCTTGAGCGGGATTTCAGCCACCAGAATGTCGCCATTGCGGCGGAACACCTGTGCGGCGGCATAATCGACCAGCCGCTCGGTGCGCATGAAAACATGCGGCGCATCAAGCTTCATCGCTGCGGGAATGGGAATGGCCAGCCGCAGCAAATTTCCTGCGATTTCGAACTGGCCCTTGCGATCAAGCGGCGGAGCAATCGCCGCGCGCCAGAGCGGAAAGCGCCCGTCCGCAATAAAGGCCTTGGGATCGGACTGCACAAGCGCGGTCATCCGCGCCTGTTCGGGAACGCAGATCGCATCGGTGCAGGCGAGCCATTGTCCCTCGACCGCGATCGGAACGGGGCCTGACGCAACGAAGCCTTCGGGCACCGACAAAGGCACAAGGACCGAATATGCGCCCTTGTAGACATGGTTCATCAGCCCACTGATGCGCAGAGTCTGCGGCACGGGATAAAGCGGCTCTCCAGCCTGCCAGCCTTCGGGCAATTCCCAACTGAGCTGCATGCCCAGCCCCGCATCGCCCGGATTGGACCAATAGCCGTGCCATTCGTCCGACACCGGCTCGAAATGGATCGCGAGCGTCAAAGTTTCGCCCGCTCGCTCGGGTTCTTCGGCATGCAGGCTGGCGACCAGATTGTTGTCCTGCGCACGCAGCGGCATCGCTAGCGCGACGATCAGCAGCAGGATGAAAGCCTTGAATATGCGTAACGTGCTTGCGCGCATGGTGGCGCTCGCTCTAGGGCTCTTCTCCATGAGCGACAAGCGTGACCTTTTGATCATCGGCGGCGGGCTGGTCGGCATGACGCTGGCCCTGGCCGCCGCGCGCCGTGGATTCTCGAGCCATGTGGTCGACAGCGCCGACCCTGCGGAACTCACCGCCCAGGGGTTCGACGGGCGCGCCTCGGCCATCTCCACCGCCAGCTGGAACCTGTTCACCAATATCGGCATCGCCGATGCGCTGGAGCCCTATGGCTGCCCGATCGATTCGATCGCGGTAAGCGACCAGCTCAAGCCCGGCCGGATCGACTTCACGCCCGCACCGCATGACGGGACGCTGGGGCGGATGTTCGCCAACCGCCAGCTGCGGCTCGCTTTGTTCGAAGCCGCCGCCGACGAGCCGCTGATCGGCTGGCATGCGCCCGCCAATGTCGTGTCGCGCGAACGCGGCGAATTCGGCGTTTCCGCCACGCTGGCCGACGGCACAGTGCTCGAAGCCGCCTTGATGGTGGGTGCCGAGGGTCGCCGCTCGCCCACGCGCGAGGAAGAAGGGCTCAAGATGGCAAAGTGGGACTATCACCACCGCGCTATCATCGTCGGGCTCACGCACTGCAAGCCGCATGACAATGTGGCGTGGGAAATCTTCTATCCCGACGGTCCGTTTGCGCTGCTGCCGATGCTCGACGATCCCGACGGAACTCACCGCAGCGCGTTGGTTTGGACCGTATCCGAGAAGGATGCCGCCGGCGTGCTCAAGCTGTCGGACCGGGCATTCCTCGCCGAAGTGATCAAGCGCATGGGCGACCTGCTGGGTGATTTGACGCTGAGCAGCCCGCGCTCATCCTATCCGCTGAGCCTGCAGCACACCGTCCGGATCACCGGCGAGCGGCTGGTGCTGGTGGGCGATTCCGCGCACGGCATGCACCCGATTGCGGGCCAGGGGCTCAACCTCGGGCTGCGCGATGTCGGCGCGTTGGTCGAAGTGATGGAGGAAGCGCGCCGCCTGGGCCTCGATATCGGCGATGCGCAGGCGCTTAAGCGCTACGAAAACTGGCGCGCGCTCGATTCGCTGATGGTGATGAGCGCAACCGACGGGCTCACGCGGCTGTTCGGGCTGAAAGGCAAGGCGGCATCGGCCGTGCGCCGCCTCGGCATGGCCGGGGTCCAGCGCATGCCCGTGCTGAAGCAGTGGTTCATGGACGAGGCGCGCGGCGTATCGGGCGACGCGCCGCAATTGCTGCGCGCCTGAGCCAAGCGTCAGTTGCCCGGCGAATCGACCGGGCTGCGCTGTTCCACCGGATTGCCTGCACCGTCGCGCAAGCGGCCCGGATCGAGCACTGCGGCGGTTTCGATCGTCTCGAGCGCATCCATCGCTGCGGAATAGCGCTGCGCATCGGCGATCCAGGCCTCCGCCTTGTCAGCCCCCGGCAGGTTCTGCACTTCGGCGATCGCGGCATCGACCCGCCCGCTTTCGAGGAACTGGCGCGCGCGCTCAAGCCGCCGTTCGGGCTGCGGCGAAGGCGTACTCTCGCGCCGAACGATGAAGAGCTGGCCCAGTTCGCGGCGCAAATCGCTCCATGAATGGATGCCTGCATTCTCGCGCAGTTTGGGCGCCAAGCCATCAAGCCGGGCAAGCAGCACATCGAGCGTGATCGGATCGCGCGAGAAAGTGATGATGGTCCGAACAGCGTTGGGCCAGCTGTCGCCGAAGCGCAGCCGCAACTGATCAGCGAGATAGCCCAGCTCCGCTCCGCGTTCGACCGCGCGGCGGGTGGCAAAGGCAATCAGCAGCCCTTCGGCGCGCGCGGCATTGCCCGCAGCGGCCTGGGCCTGGAGGTCGAGCCGAGCCAGCCGCTGTTCTGCGGCGGCCAGCCGCTGGTCGAGCCCGCCTTGCTGCTCCGCCACGCGTTCCACCGCTTGCGCAGCACCAGCGGCTGCGACGCTGGCGGCAGCGGCTTCGCTGGCGATGGCGGTGGGGGTCGGTTCGGGCACGCCGGAACCGGTATCGCTCGCGGGAAGGTCAGCATCGGCACCGGTTTCCGGCGCAGCCAGTTCGGTTGGCGTTTGCTCTTTGCCGTCAGGCCAGAAGTAATAGGCGACCAGCGCCGCGCCGAGCAGGAACGATGCCACGGCTGCAAACATTATGGGCCGCATCGAGGGCCCTTTGCGGCGACTGCCAAACCTTGATTCCATACCCGTCCGTTCCGCGACCTAGTGGCGGCACCCCACCCTTTATGTTTTGTTCCGCCTCATTGGCACATGTCCTGCGCCAAGGCCAGTAACTCGGCATCGGATGGGTTCGCAGCCGCGCGAACGTCGCGCCAGCCGCTTCCCACCATGCCCAGCACTCGCGGACCGATCGCCGCCAGCGCAATCCTCTCACGTTCCAAACCCAGCCTGTCGCATTCGGAAGCGAAATGAGCAGCCGCCCCCGCCGAATGCAACAAGACGACCGCGCCATTGACCAGCCTCGAAGCAAATTCTTCTGTAATATAGCTATCTTGTACCCGATATACGACACGGGTTATCAAATTCACATCATCAGGCAATTCGATTGGCACATGATCTTCGCCAGCCAGGCGCAGCAAGTTTCGATAGGTCGCCGCAAGCGAGTCAATGAGCGACTGCAGCCCGCCTGTACCGGTCTTGGCAACCGAGAATCCCGCATCTTTGGCGGCATTGGCGGTGGCCTCGCCCACGGCCAGCACTGGCAGGTGCAGCAGCGATTCCAGCTTTTCGCCGCCGAAGCGTATGGCATTCGCGCTTCCGACCAGCAGGGCATCGACCGATTTGAGATCAGGCAAGGTCCAGCCCGACGGCCCAACCGCTGAGAGGGGATATCCGGCAATCGGAAGGCCGCGCGCGGCGCCAGCGGCGATGGTCGAGGAAAGCCCCGGCTCGGGCCGGATGGCAAACACCTGCATCAAGTGCCGTGATGCCCGAAATGCGGTGCCATATTCGAGCTCAGGCGCGCCAGGAGGCCTGCGCCCATCGCGGCTACCCAGTCCCATTCGCCCGCTGGACCACTCGCACTTTCCTCGATTCGTTCCGCACCATCGGGACTGAACAGCGCGCAGCGCAACGTCAGCTGTGCGCCGTCTGTGCCCGACAACATGGCGATTGGGCTATGGCAATTGCCGCCCAAGGCCTTGAGCAGGGCGCGCTCGGCCATCACCGCTTGGCGGCTGGGCGCGTGATCGATCGCGGCGAGGAACGCGCGTGCGGCGCTGTCGTCCGCGCGGCACTCGATCCCGATTGCGCCCTGCGCCGGGGCCGGAAGCCATTGCTCAGGATCGAGCCGCGCACCTACGCCATCTTCCCCCAGCCGATCCAGCCCGGCGGAAGCCAGTAAGGTGCAATCGGCCTCGCCATCTGAGAGCTTGCCAAGCCGGGTCGCGACATTGCCGCGAAAGGTCACGACCTTGCAGTCCGGCCGCGCATGGAGCAACTGCGCGGCGCGGCGCGGCGCGCTGGTCCCTACCGTCGCCCCGTGCGGGATTTCTTCGATGCTCGCTGCCCCGACCAGCCGGTCCGCCGTGTCAGCGCGCGGCAATACCGCTGCAATCGCAAGCATGGGTGGGCGCAGCGTCTCGACATCCTTCATCGAATGGACAGCCGCATCGATCCGGCCTTCATCCAGCCATTGGTCGAGTTCCTTGGTCCACAGCGCCTTTCCGCCGATTTCGGCGAGCGGCCTGTCGAGCACCTTGTCGCCGCTGGCGACCACCGGGACCAGTTCGACCGCCGCCTCATTCCATCCATGCGCCGCGCACAGTCGAACGCGGGTCTCGTAGGCCTGCGCCATCGCCAATGGGGAATTGCGTGTACCGAGCCGCAGAATCGGCACGCCGGGCGAATGGGTTGCATGCAAAGTGTCAGTCATGGCGGTGCTTGCTCTAACCCCGCAAACCTCTAAGGGAAAGCGGCATGAGCACAAAGCCCCGTATCGTCTTGGGCATAGAATCCAGCTGCGATGAAACCGCCGTGGCATTGGTCGCGAGCGACCGAACGATCCGTGCGCAACGGATCGCATCGCAGCATGCCGAACACGCGCCCTATGGCGGCGTAGTGCCGGAAATCGCTGCGCGTGCGCATGCCGAGCGGCTGGCCCCGATGCTCGAAGCGGTGATGGATGAAGCGGGCGTCTCTTTGGCCGATTGCGACGTGATTGCCGCCACTGCCGGCCCCGGCCTGATCGGCGGGGTAATGGTGGGCCTGGTTACCGCCAAAGCGCTGGCGATGGCATCCGACACGCCGCTCATGGCGATCAACCATCTGGAAGGACACGCGCTGAGCCCGCGCCTCGCCGATCCTGAACTCGAATTCCCCTATTTGCTCCTGCTGGTGTCGGGCGGGCATTGCCAGATCCTGCTGGTAGAAGGCGTGGGGCGCTATCGCCGCCTTGCCACGACGATCGACGATGCCCTGGGCGAAGCCTTCGACAAGACCGCGAAAATACTGGGGCTCGGCTATCCCGGCGGCCCCGCGGTCGAGAAGCTGGCGCAATCGGGCGATCCGCGCGCGGTGCCGCTGCCGCGCCCGCTGGCCGGATCGAGCGAACCGCATTTCTCCTTCGCGGGCCTGAAGAGCGCGGTGCTGCGCGCCAAGGAAAGCGGGGCGCATGGCGATGCCGATATCGCCGCGAGTTTCCAGCAAGCGGCAGTGGATTGCCTCACAGATCGCCTGTCCCATGCGCTCAAACGGATCGGGTCGGTCCCGAATTTGGTGGTGGCAGGCGGCGTCGCGGCCAACCGCACGATCCGCACCGCGCTGGAACGGCTTGCGTCGGACCACGCGATGGGCTTCACCGCTCCGCCAATGGCACTGTGTACCGATAATGCCGCGATGATCGCCTGGGCAGGCTGCGAACGCCTGCGACTGGGCCAATTCGACCCGCTCGACGTGTCTGCGCGCCCGCGCTGGCCGCTCGATCCGGATGCTGCACCGGTGCGCGGCGCAGGGGTGAAGGCATGAGCGCGCATCGCCCGGTCGGCGTGCTGGGTGCAGGTGCCTGGGGCACTGCGCTGGCGCAGATGCTCAGCAGCGACGGGCGCGATGTGCTCCTGTGGGCGCTCGAGCCCGAGGTTGCGGACGAGATCAACTTCAGCCATCGCAATACGCCTTATTTGCCTTCGGCGCGCCTCAACCCGACGATCCGCGCGACCGGCGATCTTGCCGAATTCGCCGATATGGAGATCGTCCTCGCCGTCACGCCCGCGCAGCACCTCGACGGCGTGCTGGCGAAGATGGGCGGCGCCCCGCGCGACCTCGTCCTGTGCAGCAAGGGGATCGAGGCAGGCACCGGTCGCTTGATGAACGATGTGGCAAAGGAAGCCCTGCCCGATAGCGAGGTTGCCGTTCTTTCCGGCCCGACATTCGCGCATGAAGTCGCCGCCGGCCTGCCCACTGCCGTGACGCTCGCATGCAGCGGCGGACGCGCGCAATGGGACAGGCTGGCTCCCGCAATCGCCCGGCCCGCCTTCCGCCCCTATTTCTCCGAAGACGTGACCGGGGCCGAGATCGGCGGATCGATCAAGAATGTGCTCGCGATCGCTTGCGGCGTGGTGGAAGGGCTCAGGCTCGGCCAGAACGCGCGCGCCGCGCTGATCGCGCGCGGCTATGCCGAAATGCTGCGCTTTGGCGAAGCCATGGGGGCAGAGCCCGAGACGCTCGCCGGTCTGTGCGGGTTGGGCGACCTCGTTTTGACTTGCAGCTCGACTTCGAGCCGTAACTTCTCGCTCGGCAAGGCGCTGGGTGAAGGCGGCGACGCTGCGGCCTTGATGGCCGACCGGCGCACAGTGGCGGAAGGGGCGCATACCGCGCCGGTGCTGCACGAGCTCGCCGAAAAGCGCGGCATCGCCATGCCGATAGTCAGTGCGGTCAACATGCTGCTGGGCGGTGCTGCCCCCGCGCAAGTGGTCGAAAAGCTGCTCGCCCGCCCGCTGACCGCCGAGCGGGACGAATCTGCGTGAGCGCTCCCGCAACTCCCGAAAAGCCGGCGCAAGGCGACCAGGGCGATATCGCTGCCCTCGCCAAGGGCGGCCGCACCAATTTCTTCGGCTTCCTGCTGCGGCTTGCCGCGCGCCTGCCGTTCCTGTTCATCGCCGGGCGGCTGTACGGCGCCGACGCGCTCGGCCGCTTTGCCAGCGCGCTGGTGGTGATAGAACTGATCGCGCTGATCTGCTCGATGGGCGAGAAGCGCGGGCTGGCGCAGCGGCTCACCGACGGGGAAGACGAGCCGGTCAACCTGGTGCTCGACGGGATGCTGCTGGCGCTGATGCTGTCGACCGTGGCGGCGGTTGTGCTGTGGTTCTTCCCGGCACCGATGTTCCCTTCGGGCAATTACACCGAACTCGACAAGCTGCTGGTGATCGCCATCCCAGCCTATGCGTTGACCGAGATCCTGCTGGCGGCGCAAGCCTATCGCTTCGATATCGCCACCACTGTGCGCGCCCGCGCGGTGATCGAGCCGTGGACAATCTCGATCATGGCCGGGGTGTTCTTCTACACCGCCTGGTCCGACAGCGGGCTGGCGCTGGCCTATATCGCCTCGATCTTCGCCGGGCTTGTGGCTGCGGCATGGCCCTTCTTCCGAACTTACGGACTGCCCAAGGGCTGGCGGCCGAACCCGGCCAAAATGGCACGGCTTAGCGCGCGCGCTTTCCCGCTGGCGGTGGCCGATGCGGTCGAATGGGGCACGCGGCGGCTCGACATCTTCATCCTCGGCTTCTTCGCCGCGCCGGTCGCCGTGGGCATCTATTACGTCGCGCAGCAGGTCGCGAGCCTGCCGCAGAAGCTCAAGACCAGCTTCGAGCCGATCCTGGGCCCAGTGATCACGCGCAACCTCAAAGAAAAGAACTACAGCGCGATCGCCGCGCAGGTGCGACAGGTCGGCTTCTGGATCATCGCCGCGCAGGCCGGGATCGCGCTGGCGCTGGGCATCCCTGGCGAAGCGGTGATGGGCCTCGTCGGCCCCAATTTCGTCGGCGGCACCGGCGCGCTTGCCTTCCTGCTGCTGGCCGAAGTGGTCGCCGCGACCGCAGTCGTGTCCGAAGCCGCACTGGTTTACGTCGCGCGCAAGCGCAACCTCGCGATCTCGCTCGGCACGATCGCCCTGCAAGCCACGCTGACGGTGGGCGCCATGCTGCTGGTCGAACGGCTGGGTTATGGCGAGCCGTTCAAGGCGGCAGGCGCGGCGATCGCACTGATGCTCGCGCTCGGCAGCGCCAGCCTCATCAAGGCATGGCTGCTCGCACGCATCCTGGGCTATCCCGTGGGCAATTGGCGCTGGCCGCTGGTATGGGCGGTCGCGCCGGCAGTGCTGGTCGGCTACCTCGCCACGCTCATGCCCGAATGGGCCGAACTGATCTTCGGCATTCCGCTGATCCTGTGCACCTATGGCTGGGTGATCTGGCGCCGCGGCTTCGGCCCAGAGGACCGTGTGCTGTTCCGCCACAATATCGGCGGCGACAAGCCGGAGAGTTGACCCGGTTGCAGCTTGGCTTCCCTGCGAGCTGGCTGCTATGGGCCGCTCGCCTCAATTCGAACGAGTGGAACGCGCATGGCTGAAACGATCCAAACCTATTGGCCCTATTTGCTTGCCGGCTTTTTCGTCGTGCTGGCGGTGGGCTGGTTCCTGTTTGTTGCGAACCGCAAGACTTCGGTCATCACCGACCGGCGCGACGTGCTCGACGAAGGCGCCGCTCCGGCGCAGCGCAACCAGGCCTTGATCGACGCGCCCCGCAGCGCAGCCGGTCCGGCGACCGCCGAACTGCTGAAATCGCAGCCAGTGGCAGCGGGCGACGACCTCACAAAGATCAAGGGACTCGGGCCGAAAATCGCGACCATGCTGAACGAAATGGGCGTGACCCGATTCGCCGATATTGCCCGCTGGGACGATGCGGAGATCGACAAAATCGATGCGCAAATGGGCAAATTCCAGGGCCGCATCCGCCGTGACGCCTGGGTCGAGCAAGCCAAGTTGCTGAGTCAAGGCGACGAATCCGGCTTCGTTGCAAAGTTCGGCCAGAACGGCTGATTGTCTGCCGGATTTCGCCGATTCATGTGTTAAGCTCCTTGGCTTGGGAAGGGTCGGGGAAAGGAGCTGCGCATGTCACAGCCGTGCGTCCTTGTGGCTGAAGACGAATGGATCATCGCCGCTGACCTGTGCGAGACCGTCGAAGAGGCCGGCTTTCATGTCGAGGGCCCGCATTGCGATGTTTCCTCGGCCATGCGGGCATTCCAGAAACACAAACCCGATGTTGCCATCCTCGACGTACAGCTGGGCGACAGCACAGTCTATGCGCTGGCGCGGAAACTCGCCGACGAACAGGTGCCGATCATCTTCCATTCGGGCCGCTACACTCGCGACGAAGTGCTAGACAAATTTCCCGGAGCGACCACGCTGGCCAAGCCCTGCCCGCCAGCCCAGATCATCGCTGCGGTGAACCAGGTGCTGCACATCTCCTGACGAATCCCGCCGGGATCTCCGCTGCACGCGCCAATCCCCTTTCGGACTTGGCTCGCCCCCGCTACTGAGCCCTTGCCGCTTTGCCTCAACCCTGCAAAGTGGGACAGCAGACTAGTTACAGGAGATACTTGTGGCGGGCATGGTTCCCTTCAATTGGGAAGATCCTTTCGACCTCGAAAGCCAGTTGACCGAAGACGAACGGATGATCCGCGATGCAGCGCATGGCTTCGCGCAGAGCGAACTCCAGCCGCGCGTGATCAAGGCATTCGCTGAAGAGATCGACGCACCCGAGCTGTTCCCGCTGTTCGGCCAGGCCGGCCTGCTGGGCGCAACCATCCCTGAGGAATATGGCGGCGCTGGCGCCTCTTACGTCGCCTATGGCCTGATCGCGCGCGAGATCGAGCGGGTCGACTCGGGCTATCGCTCGATGGCGTCGGTCCAGTCGAGCCTCGTGATGTTCCCCATCTATGCCTATGGCTCGGAGGAACAGCGCCGCAAATATCTGCCCGGCCTCGCTTCGGGCCAGCTGATCGGCTGTTTCGGCCTGACCGAACCCGATGCAGGTTCGGACCCTGCAGGCATGAAGACCGTGGCCCGCAAGGACGGCGATGGCTACGAGATCAATGGATCAAAGACCTGGATTTCCAACGCCCCCTTCGCCGATGTCTTCGTGGTTTGGGCCAAGAGCGAGGAGCACGGCGGCGGCATTCGCGGCTTCGTGCTCGAAAAGGGCATGAAGGGGCTTTCCGCACCCAAGATCGAAGGCAAGATATCGCTGCGCGCCAGCACCACCGGCATGATCATGATGGACAATGTGAAGGTTGGCGCCGATGCGCTGTTGCCCAATGTCCAGGGGCTGAAAGGGCCGTTCGGTTGCCTCAACCGTGCGCGCTACGGTATCAGCTGGGGCGCGATGGGCGCCGCCGAATTCTGCATGCATGCCGCGCGGCAATACGGCCTCGACCGCAAGCAGTTCGGCCGCCCGCTGGCGGCGACCCAGCTGTTCCAGAAGAAGCTCGCCGACATGCTCACCGACATTGCGCTGGGCTTGCAGGGTTCGCTGCGCGTCGGCAGGCTGATGGACGAAGGCCGCTTTGCGCCCGACATGATCAGCGTGGTCAAGCGCAACAATGTCGGCAAGGCGCTCGAGATCGCCCGCCAGGCGCGCGACATGCATGGCGGCAACGGGATCAGCGAGGAATACCAGGTGATCCGCCACATGGTGAACCTCGAAACGGTCAATACTTACGAGGGCACGCATGACGTCCATGCGCTGATCCTGGGCCGCGGGATAACGGGGATCGCGGCGTTCTGAACTGTGGCACTGGGCAGCAAACCAGCGCTTTCCTACCGGCGGTTTCGCTGGCATGGTTCGGCAGTGCAGGAACAACTCGCGCCCGCTTCAAGATCGCTTCCGATGGCAAGCTTTAAAGAGGCAGGTTTTTTGCTTTTAGACAGTTTCGCATGGCCGCAGCGGAGGGCACGCGCATGAAACTCTACGGATATTACCGCAGCTCGACCAGCTATCGCCTGCGCATCGCGCTTGAGCTGAAAGGCATCGCCTACGAATATATCCCGGTGAACCTGCTCACCTCCGAGCAGAAGGGCGAGGCCTTTACCAGCCGCAACCCTTTCGGAAGCGTGCCGATGCTCGAGGCGGACGGGCGCGACCGGGCGCAATCGATGGCGCAGCTCGAATGGCTCGACGAGGCCCATCCGCATCGCCCCTTGCTGCCTGCGGATATCGAAGACCGCTACACCGCGCGCGAACTCGCCTATGCCATCGCCACGGAAACGCATGCGGTGAACAATCTGCCGGTGCTCAAATATCTGAAGGACCCACTGGGACACTCTCAGGAAGAGATCGACATTTGGTATCGCCACTGGCTGGCGCGCACCTTCGTGCCGCTCGAAGGTCGGCTGGCACAGCTGGGCACCGGCGATTTCCTGTTCGAGCGCCCCGGTTTCTTCGAAGTCGTACTGCTGCCGCAGGTCTATAACGCGCGGCGCTTCGACTTCGATTTCAGCGACAAGCCGCATATCGAGCGCATCGAGCGGGCATGCCTTGCCTTGCCCGAATTCCAGCGCGCGTACCCCGATAACCAGATCGACGCCCCATAATTTTTGGCCCGAGAGGACTTCATGAAACTAGCCACTCTGAATGACGGAACACGTGACGGAAAGCTGGTCGTCGTTTCGAAGGACCTGACGCGCTATTGCGCCGCCGACAATATCGCGCCCACGCTTCAGGCGGCGCTCGACAATTGGGACCGGGTCGCGCCCGAACTCGAAGTGCTGGCCCGCGATGTCGAGCATGAGGTGGTTCCCTGCGAGCGCTTCCACGAGCGCGAAGCGATGTCGCCGCTCCCCCGCGCCTACCAATGGGCCGATGGCAGCGCCTATATCAACCACGTCGAGCTGGTGCGCAAAGCGCGCGATTCCGAAGTGCCCGAAAGCTTCTATCACGATCCGCTGATGTACCAGGGCGGCAGCGACAGCTTCCTCGCCCCGCGCGAGGATATCCCGCTGGGCGATATTGCCTGGGGCTGCGACATGGAGGGCGAAGTCGCCTGCATCACCGATGACGTGCCGATGGGCGTGTCGGCTGAAGAAGCCGCCGGGCACATCAAGCTGTTGATGCTGGTCAACGACGTCTCGCTGCGCGGCCTGATCCCGGGCGAGCTGGCCAAGGGGTTCGGCTTCTTCCAGTCGAAGCCCGCCAGCGCCTTCTCGCCAGTGGCGATCACACCTGACGAGCTGGGCGAGGCATGGGCCGATTGCCTGATCCACTTGCCCCTGATGGTCGATTACAACGGCCAGCCCTTCGGCCGCGCCAATGCCGGGGTCGATGCCACCTTCAACCTTGCGCAGCTGGTCGCGCATGCCGCCAAGACGCGCAATCTCTGCGCAGGCACGATCATCGGCACCGGCACGATCAGCAACAAGCGTGCCGATGGCGGACCGGGCAAGCCGGTGAGCGAAGGCGGGCTGGGCTATAGCTGTATCGCCGAAATCCGCATGATCGAGACGATCTATGACGGTGCGCCCAAGACGCGCTTCATGCATCCAGGCGATACTGTGCGGATCGAGATGCGCGACGACCACAACCATTCGATCTTCGGCGCGATCGAACAGAAGGTGGTGCAGGCCTAGAGCGTTATTCGGGCGGTTTGGTCGGGATCGGCGGCGTCATCGGGCGGTGCCCCCAGAATTCCAGCGCCCGCAGTATATCGCCGCCGCGCAGTCCGATCGTGCCCGTGTTGCGCAGCGGATGGACGTTGACCCGTTCCGCCGCCGCCAACCCCGCGTCGATCACCACGGTCACGCTGCCCGGCGCGGCATTGATCATGGCGAGCGGTGTGACCGAGCCGGGAGCAATGCCGATCAGCCGCTCCATATCCTCGGCCTTGCCGAAACTCACCCGCTTGCAGCCGATCGCTTGCGGCAGGGCCTTCAGGTCCACCCGCGCTTCGGCAGGCACCGTCACCAGCCAGAAGTCGCCACCGACATCCTTCAGGAACAGGTTCTTGGTATGCGCACCCGGAATATCGGCATCGACCAGCCTGCTCTCCTCGACGGTGAACACGGCGATATGCTCATGCCGCTCATATAAAATGCCGAGCGCGACAAGGTCTGCATGGAGCCGCTCTTCGCTCGTCATGGCAGGTATCAGTAGACCACCACGCTACGGATGCTTTCGCCGGCATGCATCAGGTCGAAGCCCTTGTTGATCTCTTCCAGCGTCAGCACGTGAGTGATCATCGGATCGATCTGGATCTTGCCGTCCATATACCAATCGACGATCTTGGGCACATCGGTGCGGCCCTTCGCCCCGCCAAAGGCGGTGCCGCGCCAATTGCGGCCCGTCACCAGCTGGAACGGGCGCGTGCTGATCTCCTTGCCCGCTTCGGCAACGCCGATGATCACACTGGTCCCCCAGCCGCGGTGGCAACATTCGAGCGCGGTGCGCATCACTTCGGTGTTGCCCGTGCAGTCGAAGCTGAAGTCCGCCCCGCCATCGATCATCAGCAGCAGCTTGGCGATGATGTCGTCGCGGCTCATGCCCTTGGTGTTGAGGAATTCCGTCATGCCGAATTTGCGGCCCCATTCCTCACGGTCGGGGTTGATATCGATGCCGATGATCTTGCCTGCCCCCGCCAGCTTGGCACCCTGGATCACGTTGAGACCGATCCCGCCCAGGCCGAACACCACGACATTGTCGCCAACCTGCACCTTGGCCGTGTTGACCACCGCGCCCACGCCGGTGGTGACACCGCAGCCGATATAACAGCTGGTCTGGAACGGCGCGTCCTCGCGGATCTTCGCGACCGCGATTTCCGGCAGCACGGTGAAGTTCGAGAAGGTCGAACAGCCCATGTAATGGAAGATCGTCTCGCCCTTGTAGCTGAAACGGCTCGTGCCGTCGGGCATCAGCCCCTTGCCCTGCGTCGTGCGTATCGCGGTGCACAGATTGGTCTTGCCGCTGAGGCACGATTTACACTGGCGGCATTCGGGCGTGTAGAGCGGGATCACATGATCGTCGGGCTTCACAGAAGTTACACCGGGCCCGACCTCGCGCACGATACCCGCGCCTTCATGGCCAAGAATAGAAGGGAAGATGCCTTCGCTGTCGAACCCGTCGAGCGTATAGGCATCGGTGTGGCAGATGCCGGTCGCCATGATCTCTATCAGGACTTCGTCCTGCTTCGGCCCCTCAAGCTCGACTTCGACGATTTCGAGCGGCTTCTTGGCTTCGAAAGCAACGGCGGCGCGGGTCTTCATATGTCGGCTCCCTCACGCGGTTTCGTGGACGGTCTTCGAGACCATGCAGGCGGTGACGCCCTCTGCGCCATCCTCGAGACCATAGCCCGACCATTTGATCCCGCCGAACGGCGCGTCGGCCGCGCTCACCGTGCCGCTGTTGATCGCGATCATGCCTGCCTCGATTTCGTTCGCGAGCCGCATGCGGCGCTTGGCGTCCTGCGTCCAGGCATAGGCGGCAAGGCCATAGGGCAGGCGGTTGGCTTCCTCGAGCATGGCCGCTTCGCCCTTCATGGGATTGATAAGCGCGATCGGGCCGAACGGCTCTTCGTTCATGATCGTCGCATCCAACGGCACTTCGCTCAGCACGGTCGGCTCGTGGAAGAATCCCTGGTTGCCGATGCGGTTGCCGCCTGCGCCCAGCTTGGCGCCCTTGTCGAGCGCATCGGCAAGC
Source organism: Altererythrobacter litoralis (assembly GCF_036324225.1). Lineage (NCBI taxonomy): Bacteria > Pseudomonadati > Pseudomonadota > Alphaproteobacteria > Sphingomonadales > Erythrobacteraceae > Altererythrobacter > Altererythrobacter litoralis. The sequence goes on along the minus strand of NZ_JAZDQV010000004.1, from coordinate 54,734 downwards.
TTGGCCTGAATGCCGTCCAGGCCGCGCTGGCTCGCCATCGGCCCCATTTGCGTGTCCGCATCCATCCCGTTACCGACCTTCACCGCCTTCGCGCGCTCAATGAAGCCGTCACGGAAACGCTCGAACACGTCCTCCTCTACCAGGAAGCGCGTCGGGCTGACGCAGACCTGCCCGGCATTGCGGTATTTGTTGCCCGCCATGGTATCGAGTGCCTTGTCGACGTCGGCATCGTTGAAGATCAGCACCGGGCCGTGCCCGCCCAGTTCCATCGTGGTGCGCTTCATGTCTTCTGCTGCGAGCTTGGCGAGGTGTTTGCCCACCGCGGTCGAGCCGGTGAAAGTGACCTTGCGGATGATCGGGCTCGCCAGAAGGTGGCGGCTGATCTCGTCGGGGACGCCGAACACGCATTGCAGTACATCGCCCGGAACGCCTGCGTCGAGCAGTGCCTGGACGATGCCGAGTCCGCCAGCAGGTGTCTCTTCCGACGGCTTGACGATAACCGGGCAGCCGGCAACAAGCGGGCCGCCAACCTTGCGCATTACGTTCAGCGCGGGGAAATTCCATGCCGAAAAGCCTGCCACGGGGCCAACCGGCTCATGCCGTACCTCGACGCGCTGGCCATCGGGGCGCACCAGCGTGCGGCCATAGAGCCGCTTGCATTCGCCCGCGTAGAATTCCAACAGCATGGCGCAATAGATCGTCTCGCCCACCGCTTCCTTGAACGGTTTTCCCTGTTCGCGCGTGATTGCCGCACCGATCACCGATGCGCGTTCGCGGATCAGTGCCGCGCCTTTGCGCAACACAGCCTCGCGCTCGTCGGCCGAGGTGGCGCGCCAGCGCCGGAAGCCGTTCGCTGCCGCTTCGAGCGAGGCATCGAGATCGGCAGCGGTTGCCTTGGGAAGCGCGGCGATCGGCTCGCCCGTCGCAGGGTCGAGCACATCGATAGTTTCGCGGCTCGCTGTGCCGATTTGCTCGCCTTCAACCAGCAGGTGAAGTTCGGGATAGTTGCTCACATTGCCTCCTTCGACTCTTGCCGCCTTCCTTACCAGTCGCGCGCGGCAGGTCCATGCCTTGGCTCGCCGCGTTGCCGAAATGCACGCTGCAGAAGTGTCAGGGGGACCAGATTCACTGGAAGGGCGCTTGCGCGCGGCTTGCCTACTTTTTCTTGTGCTTGCGCGAATTGTTCCAGCCGTCGAGATGCCAGAACTTTTCCATGTAGAGATAGGTCATCGAAGCCGTCCAGCCGACCATCACCAGTCCGTTGAGCGCTTCCGTTCCGCTGATCACCCGAAGTTCGCCGGTGGGAACGAGGTCGCCGATCCCGAGCGTGGTATAGCTGGTGATCGAGAAATAGAATGCGTCTTCGAGATTGTGGCCCCTGTCACCGTCGATGGTCCCGAAACCTCCAATATCCTCGAGGAACAGGAAGGTGATCGCATAGAGCAGCACATGCAGCAGGTGCGATGCGAGTGCCGCCGTAAGGATGATGATGATCCGCATGCGCCCGGGGATGCGGAGATGAGTAAGCCGCAGCGAGGTTACTCTCAAAACCTCGTAGTGAATCGCGATCGTGGCCGCGATAAGGAACAGAGCGATCAGAGCGGTTGCATGGAGAGCTTGCATCGCAAGACGCGCGGAAAAGGGCAAGCTGTTTGATCAATCGCAAGACTGGGTTATGGGACCCCTATGGATGTGTTGAAAAGCGCTGCGCCCTCGAACTTCTGCGATACCTGCACGGTGCGCAACCGGGCGATCTGCTCGGATCTGACCCGTGACGAGTTGAATGCGCTCAACGGCATCGGTCGCCAGCGCAAGCTGCGCGCAGGCGAACAGTTGATCTGGGAAGGCGACGAAGCCGTTCTGGTCGCGAATGTGATCGACGGGCTGTTGAAGCTTTCAAGCCAGACTTCGGATGGGCGCGAGCAGATTCTCGGTATCGCCTACCCGTCGGATTTCCTCGGTCGGCCCTTCGGCGGCTCGACCCCATATGGCGTCGAAGCCCTGACGGAGGCGCAAGTCTGCGTGTTCGAGCGCCGCGACTTCGACCGTTTCGCGCGCGAACACCCGCGCCTCGAGCACAAGCTGCTGGAACGAACGTTGTCGGAACTCGACCGTACGCGCAAATGGATGCTCCTGCTGGGGCGCATGAATGCCGAGCAGAAGATCGCCAGCTTCCTGTTGCAGGTCGCCGATCGCGCCGGAGACAGCGATACGGGCGAGGAAGATCGCGTCACCTTCGACCTGCAACTCTCTCGCCAGCAGATCGCCGATGTCCTGGGACTGACGATCGAAACGGTCAGCCGGCAGATGACGCGCATGAAATCGCAAGGGCTGATCGACCTGCCCTCGCGCAGGACGGTCACGATCCTCGACCGCTATGCGCTCGAGGATCGTGCCGAATAATTGTGACGGCGCTTCGCGTCAGAACGTGAAGCTCACACCCGCGCTCAGCACCCAGGGATCGAGCTTGTGCTCGGTCTGGATTACTGTGGTGCTGCCGGCACGCCAGGTAGCAGTCGTGTCGACGAAATAGCGCTTGGCGTCGAGGCTCAGGCCAAAGCCCTTGTCCGACAGCGGAATGTCGATGCCGGCCTGAAGGACGAAGCCAAACTCGTTCGAAAGATCGGTATCGGTCACATTGAACGGAGCGGGCGTAGTGGCCGCGCCGGGCTTGTCGCTCACCCACAGGAAGTAGGTTGCCCCGGCCCCGACATAGGGCTTCGCACCGCCGGCATCGAAATGATACTTGGCGGTGAAGGTCGCCGGAATGACCCGCGCGTTCGAGACAAGCTCTGCGCCCGGCAGCCCGGTCGTGCCGTCGACATCGTGCTGCGTCATGCAGCAGATGGTTTCGACCGAGAAATTGTTCGTGAAGAAATATTCGATCGCGACAGTTGGCACGACATTGTCATTGGCCGCGGTCTGGGTGCCGCTGGGAAGGCCCGGATCGACCTTTACGTCAGTGATCTTGCCGTCAGGCAGTACTGCAGTGCCGAGCAGCTTGACCTGGATGTCGCCCGTGCGATCGTCCTGCGCCATGGCGGGGCTGGACAGCACTGCCAGCGCGGCGGTGGAAGCAATCAGTAGGATCTTCATCTGTCATATTCCTCAGCTGCAGCGGCCACCCCTTGCGGCCCAGGATTTTTGCAGCTTGGGCGAACCAATAGTTCCACCGGCAAGCTTCATTCATTGATCCTGATCAAAGACTGATCGCCCGTATTGAAGCACAAACGCTCAAGTCACCTGAGCGGAGTGCCCGTGCCAATTTCATCCTTCGAGAGGTTTCGCCGGTCGATTTTGTCGCGCAGCCAATCGCGCGACCTTCCGTCTCGTCTTTCCGAGATGGGCGAATTCCGCCGCGCGACTCGCGGCCACGAAATTGTGCTCGACTCACGCACCGACCAACTTGTGTTCCTGGCCGATGGCGCGACAAAGCTGGTGGTCCAGTTGCCCGACGGTAGCGAGCAAGTGCTCGCATTCCATTTTACAGGGGACATGGTCCATGTTCCCCACCGGCCCGGTGACCGGCTGCAACTGGTCGCGCTTGACGATTGTCGCGCAATTACGTTTCCTACCAATGCGTTCCTCGATGCTGCCGAGGGAGAACCTGAGGTCTTGCGCACCATGCTCACCCGGGCCCTGCTGGCGCTGCAGCGCAGTCGCAACAAGGCCATCCGGCTCGGTCGCAAGGCCGCGCAAGAACGCATCGCGGACTTCCTGCTGGCGATGGCCGAGCGCATCGGCATTCCCGACGGCACCGACATACGGATCGACCTGCCCATGTCGCGCCGCGATATCGGCAACAGCCTTGGGCTGACGATTGAAACCGTCAGCCGCCAGTTCACCGAACTGCGCGACAGTCACATGATCGCGACTTCGGGCCGTTCGCTTGTCTGGCTGCATGATCTGGAAGGGCTCGCAGTGCGAGCAGGCCAGGTCGCAGCGCAGAAAGTCGATCCTGAAAATTGCGCAATATCAAACAAAGACCTAGCGTCACCGACTATGGTCGGGTGAGTAACGGGGGTTGAACCAATGCAAGCTGTACTAGGCCGTATCGGCATCTGGTCCGTCGTCCTGCTAGCCGCGATCGCTGCGATTGTGGGGGCCAAGGACGCGGCATTTGCCGTTCACATGACGATCGTCGCGATCGTCGCCTTCATCCTGATCGTGGTGACCGCAAGGCAATACGATCCGCTGGCGAAGGCGCAGAGCATCTTCCGCATGCCGGAAGGGCCGTCGCGCTATGACGATGACACGATCCGCTGGGGCGTCATCGCGACCATATTCTGGGGCATGGCCGGTTTCCTGGTCGGCGTATTCATCGCGCTGCAGCTGGTCTTCCCGCAGCTCAACCTCGAACCCTGGTTCAATTTCGGGCGCTTACGTCCGCTGCATACGTCGGCGGTGATCTTCGCCTTCGGCGGCAACGCCCTGATCGCGACGAGTTTCTATGTCGTGCAGCGCACCTGCCGCGCCACGCTGGCCTTCCCCTCGCTCGCCCGTTTCGTGTTCTGGGGCTACCAGCTGTTCATCGTGCTGGCGGCGACCGGGTACCTACTCGGGGTGACCCAGTCGAAGGAATATGCCGAACCCGAATGGTATGTCGACCTGTGGTTGACGCTGGTCTGGGTGGCCTATTTCATCGTCTTCGTCGGCACGATCGTGAAGCGCCATGAGCCGCACATCTATGTGGCGAACTGGTTCTACCTTGCCTTCATCATCACCATCGCCATGCTGCACATCGTCAACAATCTGGCGATGCCGGTCAGCCTTCTGGGCTCGCGCAGCTACAGCGCCTTTGCCGGGGTACAGGATGCCCTGACTCAGTGGTGGTACGGCCACAACGCCGTGGGCTTCTTCCTCACCGCCGGCTTCCTGGCGATGATGTATTACTTCGTGCCCAAGCAGGCGCAGCGGCCGGTCTATTCCTATCGGCTGTCGATCATCCACTTCTGGAGCCTGATCTTCCTCTACATCTGGGCCGGTCCGCACCACTTGCACTACACCGCCCTGCCCGACTGGGCGCAGACGCTCGGCATGGTGTTCTCGATCATGCTGTGGATGCCCAGCTGGGGTGGCATGATCAACGGCCTGATGACGCTCAACGGCGCGTGGGACAAGGTTCGCACCGATCCGATCATCCGCATGATGGTGATGGCGCTGGCCTTCTACGGCATGAGCACGTTCGAAGGCCCGATGATGAGCATCAAGGCCGTTAACAGCCTGTCGCACTATACCGACTGGACCATCGGCCATGTCCATTCCGGCGCGCTGGGTTGGAACGGCATGATCACCTTCGCCTGCATCTACTTCCTCGTCCCGCGGCTGTGGCAGCGTGAACGGATGTATTCGCTGCGAATGATCAACTGGCACTTCTGGCTCGCGAGCGCAGGCATCGTGTTCTACGCGGCCAGCATGTGGGTGGCGGGCATCACCCAGGGCCTGATGTGGCGCGAATACGGCGCTGACGGCTATCTGGTGAACAGCTTTGCCGACACGGTTGCAGCGCTGAAGCCGATGTACAGCCTGCGCGTCTTCGGCGGCCTGCTCTACTTCGCCGGTGCTGCAGTGCTCGTCTACAATGTCTGGATGACGCTGCTCGGCAAGGTCCGCGACGAAGCACCGATGGCGGTGACGCCGCATGACGAGAACGCCGACCGTCCTGTTAACGCAGTTCCGGCTGAATAGGAGCGCGATCCATGAGCAATAAGAACGAACAAGTCTCGACGCGCCACCAGAAGCTGGAGCGAAACGTCACTCTGATGGCAGTCGCCACTCTGGTGACGGTCGCGATCGGCGGGCTGGTGCAGATCACACCCCTATTCTACCTCGACAATACGATCGAGAAGGTCGAGGGCGTGCGTCCCTACACCCCGCTGGAACAGGCCGGGCGCGACATCTACATCCGCGAAGGCTGTTATGTCTGCCATAGCCAGATGATCCGCCCGTTCCGTGACGAGGTTGAGCGCTACGGCTTCTACAGCCTTGCTGCGGAAAGCATGTACGACCACCCCTTCCAATGGGGTTCGAAGCGCACCGGTCCGGACCTGGCGCGTGTCGGCGGGCGTTATTCGGACTCCTGGCACGTCCAGCACCTTACCGACCCGCAAAGCGTGGTGCCGGAAAGCGTGATGCCGCAGTACGGCTTCCTGGCGGAGAATACGCTCAAGGTCGCCGATCCGTCGGCCATGCTGACCGCACTCAGCCGCGTCGGCGTCCCGTACTCGGAAACGGACATCGAAAAGGCAGCTTCGGACATGATCGCGCAGGCCGATCCCGATGCCGATCCGGGTGACTTGGCGACACGCTATCCCAAGGCGCAAATCCGCGACTTCGACGGCGATCCCACGCGCGTCACCGAAATGGATGCGCTGGTCGCCTATCTCCAAATGCTCGGAACGCTGGTCGATGTGAACAGCGCCGCTGCGCAGCAGGAACTGGCCGAGGAGAAAGGCCGATGAGCGACTACAACACCTGGCGCCATTTTGCCGACAGCTATGGCCTGCTGACCATGATGGTCCTGTTCCTGGTGCTGTGCGCATGGCTGTTCCGCCCGGGAGCGAAACACCGCAACGATGAAGCCGCCCACTCGATCCTGAAGGACCATGACGATGGCGAATGATCCGAACACGCCGAACCGCATCGATGAGCCAACCGGCACCGAATTCGTCGGCCACGAATGGGACGGCATCGAAGAGCTCAACACTCCGCTGCCGCGCTGGTGGCTGTGGACTTTCTACGCGACGGTCGCGTGGGCGGTCGCCTATTCGGTAGCCTATCCAGCCTGGCCGATGCTGAGCCAGGCTACCGAAGGCATGATCGGCTGGACCAGCCGGGGACAGCTGGCCGACGAACTTGCCAAGGCAGAGGAAGATCGCAGCGCCGTTCGCGCGCAGATCGCAGCGATCCCGACTGCTGAGCTGGCCGCTAACCCCGAACTGCTGCGGCAAGCTGCTGCCGGTGGCGCGGCCGCCTTCAAGGTCAATTGCGTGCAGTGTCACGGCTCGGGCGCAGCCGGATCGGCTGGCTACCCCAACCTCAACGATGACGATTGGCTATGGGGCGGCGATCTGGAAACGATTGAGTTCACCATCCGCCATGGCATCCGCTGGGAAGGCGACCAACAGACCCATACGAGCCTGATGCCTGCTTTTGCGGGAATGTTCAGCGACGCGCAGGTCAACGGCCTTGTCGGGCATGTCCTCTCGCTCAGCGGGCAAGGCCAGTCGAATGCAGCCGGGGCACAACTCTACGCGGACAATTGCCTGGCCTGCCATGGCCCGGATGGCGGCGGCGACCGTGCCTTTGGCGCACCTGCGCTCAATGACGCGATCTGGCTCTATGGCAGCACCGCCTCGGAAATTCGTTCGCAGGTCCTGAACCCGCGCCATGGCGTGATGCCGGCCTGGCAAGGTCGCCTCGATCCGGTTACGATCAAGATGTTGGCTGCCTACGTCCATTCGCTGGGCGGCGGCGAGGCGACACCGGAGGCTGCGGCTGGGCCCGCGGCAGAGGGCGATGAACAACCCTGACGACCAACCTGCCAATCCCGGCGCTGGCCAGCGCTGGGAAAAGGCTGTGACCGGAGCGGGAGCGCCAAAGGCGGCGGGACGCAAACCCGCTCCGCCACCCGCTCCCGAACCGCTCTACGAGAAGCACCAGACCGTCCACAACCAGCGGATCAACGGGCCGTTCCGTCGCTTCAAGTGGTTCGTGATGCTGGTGACCTTGGCGATCTACTACGTCACGCCATGGATCCGCTGGGACCGTGGACCCTATGCCCCGGACCAGGCCGTGCTGGTCGATCTCGCCAACCGCCGTTTCTACATGTTCGGAATCGAGATCTGGCCGCACGAATTCTATTTCGTCGCCGGGCTGCTGATCATGGCCGGTATCGGCCTGTTCCTCGTCACTAGCGCCGTGGGACGGGCTTGGTGCGGCTATGCCTGCCCGCAAACCGTGTGGACCGATTTGTTCCAGCATGTCGACCGACTGGTGGACGGCGATAGGAATGCGCGCGCGCGGCTGGACAAGGCGCCTTGGACCGCGTCCAAGCTCGCGCGCCGGCTGTTCAAATGGTTGATCTATCTCGCGATCGCATTTGCCACCGGCGGCGCATGGATTCTCTATTTCGCCGACGCGCCTACCCTGTTCCGCGAATTCTTCACGCTTCAGGCAGCCCCGGTCGCCTACGCAACGGTCGGCGTGCTGACCGCGACCACCTTCACGCTGGGCGGTTTCATGCGCGAACAGGTCTGCATCTATATGTGCCCCTGGCCTCGCATCCAGACCGCAATGCTCGATGAGAAGTCGCTGATCGTTACCTACAAGGACTGGCGCGGTGAACCGCGCGGTAGCGTGAAAAAGGCAGAAAAGAAGCCTGGAGCCTATGGCGACTGCATCGACTGCCTGCAATGCGTGGCGGTTTGCCCCACGGGCATCGATATCCGCGAAGGGCCGCAGATCGACTGTATCACTTGCGCGCTATGCATCGACGCCTGCGACCGGGTGATGAAGGATATCGGCCGCCCGCGCGGCCTGATCGATTACGCCACGCTGGAAGATTGCGAGGCCGAACGGGCCGGCGAACCACCGCGTTCGGCCTGGAAGGCGCTGATGCATCCCCGCACGCTCATCTATTCCGGCATCTGGGGCGGCATCGGCATCGCCCTGCTGTTCGCATTGGGCGTGCGCAACCATACCGACTTGACCGTATCGCCGGATCGCAACCCGCCGTTCATGCTGCTGCGCGATGGATCGGTGCGCAATGCCTACACGCTCAAGCTGCGCAATATGGAAAGCCGACCGCGCGACATGGAAATCGCGCTTGATGGTCTTCCCGGCGCGGTGCTCTGGACCGACACGATTGCGCAGACCGATGCGGCGCGCAGCCATGTGCTGGAAGTGGGGCCGGACCAGACGCGCACCGTGCGCGCCTATGTTGCGGCGCCTTCGGGAACGGCTCGCCAGAACTTCTCCTTTGTCCTCACCTCGCGCGATGAACAGGCCGAGCAGGACAGCTCCGAAACGCTGTTCAACGCGCCCGGAGGCGAATGATGGCCAGGAAATCAACCCAAGGCGAATTTACCGGTCGCCACATGCTGGCCGTGATGGTCACCGGCTTCGGAATCGTCATGGCGGTAAATTTCTTCATGGCGGGGCTTGCGACCAGCGGCTTCGGCGGGCTGATCGTCGACAATACCTATGTCGCGAGCCAGAAGTTCAATGGCTGGCTGCACGAAGCCGAACGGCAGCGCGCACTGGGTTGGGAAGCCCAGGCGACGCGCGGGAAAGACGGACGCCTGCTGGTCGAAACGGCAGGAGTTCCGGAAGACGCCAAGGTCCGCGCCTTCCTGCGCCGCCCGCTTGGCGAATTGGAGCCGACCGAAATCGAACTGCAGCAGGTAAACCCGACTGACTTCAACTCGCCCGAGCCGCTGCATCCCGGTCGCTGGATCGTCCGGCTCGAAATCGACGCCGCCGGGCAAGCCTGGCGCGAGGAACAGCAATTGCCGTGAACGCGCCGCACTCCTTTCCTGAGGCCGACAGGGGCGAACTTGTCGACAGCCGCTTTACGGTGCCCGGAATGCGCTGCGCGGGGTGCATTGCCAAGCTCGAACGCGAGCTCCCGAAGGTGGAAGGCATCGCAGAGGCGCGCGTGAACTTCTCCGCGAAGCGGGTCGCCCTCCGCCATGATCCCGATCTGGCCGAAGAACAGCTGATAGAAGCGATCGAGGCCCTCGGTTTCGAAGTGCAGCGCCTTGAGGACAATCCGCTGGGGCGTGACGACGCAGACCGCCGAATGCTGCTGCGCGCGACCGCTGTGGCCGGCTTCGGCATGATGAACGTCATGCTTCTGTCGGTCAGCGTATGGTCCGGCGCTGGCGGCGTAACCAAGCAGCTGTTTCACTGGCTCTCCGCAATTATCGCTATCCCGGTGATCGCCTATTCCGGCAGGCCCTTCTTTGCTTCCGCCTGGATGGCGCTGCGCCATGGCCGCACCAATATGGACGTGCCGATCTCGATCGGTGTGCTGCTCGCGACTGCGCTGAGCTTCTACGAGACCGCCACCGGCGGTGTGCATGCCTATTTCGACAGTGCAGTCATGCTGCTGTTCTTCCTGCTGTGCGGGCGCGCGCTCGACGCGATGATGCGCGGCCGGACACGCGCGGGGATCGATTCCCTGCTGGGACGCATGGGCAAGAGCGCGACGGTGCTGGCCGAAGATGGCAGTACCAGCCGGGTATCGGCGGAAGATATCCGCCCGGGCATGGTGATGCTGGTCGCGGCGGGTGAAGCGCTGGCAGCGGATGGCGAAGTGATCGACGGATCGAGCGCGATCGACAATTCGATGCTGACCGGTGAAAGCCGGCTCGAGCCGGTTGGGTTGGGTGCCGAGGTTCACGCCGGGACAATCAACGTGATGGCGCCGATCCGGGTACGCGCAACTGCAGTGGCGAACGATACCAGGATCGCCGAGATCGCGCGGCTGATGGACGAGGCCGGCCAGTCGCGCAGCCGCTATGTCCGCATCGCCGACCGCGCATCGCGCACCTATGCGCCTGCAGTGCACACGCTGGCACTGCTCGCCTTCATTGGCTGGATGCTGGCAGGCGTCGGCTGGCACCAGTCGCTGCTGATCGCGATCGCGGTTTTGATCATCACCTGCCCTTGCGCGCTGGGCTTGGCGGTACCGGCAGCGCAAGTCGTCGCCAGCAACACGCTGATCAAGCAGGGCCTGCTGGTGAAGGACGGGACCGCGCTCGAACGCTTGGCAGAGGTCGATTGCGTGCGCTTCGACAAGACCGGCACACTGACGCTGGGCGAACCGCGCCCCGACCTGAGCACCTTGGACGATGAAGCAAAGCCGATTGCCCTCGGCCTCGCGCAGAACAGCCGCCATCCCTTGAGCAAGGGGCTGGCGAAGGCACTGCTCGCGCAGGGCGTCATCCCCGCCTCTCTCACCGATGTGACCGAGCGCCCGGGTGAAGGCATTTTCGCAATGTCCGGCACGACGCCGGTAGCGCTCGCCCGCGCATCCGAGACGTCGGAACATCCGATGAGCGAAATTCGCATCGGAGACCGGCGCCAACTGATCCATTTCGCCGATCCTCTGCGTGAGGACATTGCGGAAACCTTGCACGAGCTGGAGGCACTGGGGCTCGAAACCGAACTCCTGTCGGGCGACCGCAAGGATGCTGTCGAGGCTGTCGGAAAGAAGTTCGGCCTAGCCAGCTCGGCAGGATTGTCTCCGGCGGACAAGCTCGACCTGCTCAACGGGCTCAAGTCGCAAGGGTGCCATCCGCTAATGGTGGGTGACGGGCTCAATGACGGCCCTGCCCTCGCCGCTGCACATGCCGCCATCGCGCCGGGCACCGCGAGCGACGCCAGCCAGCAAGCGGCCGATGCGGTCTTCATTGGCGAGCGGTTGATTCCGGTCGCCAAGGCGGTGCAGGTGGCCAAGGCGACAATGCGGGTCGTGCGGCAGAATTTCGTGCTTGCAATCGGCTATAACGTCCTTGCCGTACCGCTGGCTCTGGCCGGGCTTGTCACCCCCCTGATCGCGGCGATCGCCATGTCGATCAGTTCCGTGATCGTGGTCGGCAATTCGCTGCGCCTGGCAGGAGCGGCGAAATGAACGGGTTGATCCTGCTGATCCCATTGGCGCTCGGCATGGGCGCGATTGGGCTCGCGATGTTCTTCTGGGCGATGCGCGACGGCCAGTTCGAAGACCTCGACGGAGCGGCGCAGCGCATCCTGATCGACGATGACGAAGAGGATGGACAGTGCTGATCGCGCGCCTGGCTGCACTGGCGCTGGTCGCGGCATCGCTGCCCGCGCCGCCCGCGCAAGCCGATGGCCCGGCCATCACTGCGCGGCTCTGCACTGGCGGCACCATCACGATCCCGCTTGGCGACGAACCCGCACCGCTGCCCGAGCCCTGCCCGCTCACGGCGTGTCATGCGGGCAGCTGCCGAAAGCAATTTGACCGATCGCAATGACCTGAAGCGTCCACAGCGGCATCAGGCTCGCATGTGGCCTTATCACCCTGACCTGCTGGCAACACCGGTACCGCGATACACCAGCTTTCCGACTGCGGCCGAATTCGGGCCAATCTCCGGGCATGCCTTCATCGAAGCGCTTGAGCGTGTCGAGGGAGAGGTCTCTCTCTACGTTCACATCCCATTTTGCGAGAAGATCTGCTTCTACTGCGGGTGCAACACTGCCGCAGCAGGACGCCGGCAGCGGCTCGAAACCTATCTCGATGCCTTGCACCGCGAAGCCGCCTTGCTGGCGGATCACTTGCCACGGGGTGTAACGATCAAGCGCCTGTCATTCGGCGGCGGCAGCCCCAATGCGATCAGTCCGCTCGACTTTGCGCGCCTGCTCAGCTGCCTGACCGTACATTTTCGGCTCGCCAGCCCCGAAATCTCGATCGAGGTCGATCCGCGCGCGATGACCGAAGACTGGGCCGAAGTGATCGGCAGTTCCGGCATCACTCGCGCCAGCCTGGGTGTGCAGACCTTCTCGCCAAAGGCGCAGGAGGCCATCGGACGCGTCCAGCCGCCCGAGATGATCGAGCGAACGGTTGGCTGGCTGCGGCAGGCAGGCGTGACTTCGCTCAATTTCGACCTCATGTATGGCCTCCCCGGGCAGGTGTGGGAGGATCTCGAGGACACGCTGGAGCGTAGCCTGGCGCTGGGCGCAGACCGGATCGCGCTGTTCGGATACGCCCATGTACCGCACATCATCCCTCGCCAAAGGGCGATACCGGCGGATGATTTGCCTGGTACGGCAGCACGCTTCGACATGGCCGCGCGCGGCTTCGACTACCTGACCGCACGCGGCTATGCCTCGGTCGGGTTTGACCATTTCGCACGTGCAGGTAGAGATCCGCTGGCCATTGCAGCAGCCACCGGCAAGCTGCGGCGGAACTTCCAGGGCTTCACGGATTACAGTTCTTCAGTCCTGATCGGACTGGGCGCGTCGGCGATCAGCAGCTTTCCCGAACTGCTGGCACAGACGGAGAAGAACAACGGTCGCTACCGCATGCTGCTCTCGCAAGACCGCCTTCCGGTGGCGCACGGCATCAGGCGATCGGCCGACGACCGCTATCGCGGTGCCGTGATAGAGCGGCTGCTATGCGATGGAGAAGCGCGGCTCGGCGCGCGGCTCATGGGCGAAGCGCGGGCCGCACTGCAGCCGTTCATTGCGCGCGGGCTGGCCACGGTCGACGACGAATGGCTCAGGATCAAGCCGGACGGCCTGCCCTATTCGCGCAGCATCGCCGCGCTCTTCGATCCCTATCGACAGGATTCGCAGCGCCGCTTCAGTTCTGCTGTCTGATCTGGAACGGATCGGGGTCAGCCGACCCCGTGTTCCTTGCGCGCGATTTCGTGCAGCCAGGCCGCATGCTGCGGCGCCTTCTTCGTCTGGCTCCATTCGTCGAGCATTAGAGGAGCGACGCGCTTCAGCTCGTCATACTGCTCTTGCGTGCCGATATCCGCCGCCAGCTCGACCCGGTGGCCGTTGGGATCGAAGAAATAGATCGACTTGAAGATGCCGTGGTGGGTCGGGCCGAGCACATCAATCCCCAGCCCTTCGATATGCGCCTTGGCAGCCAGCAATTCCTCTTCCGATGCGACCCGAAAGGCGAGGTGCTGGACCCACTGCGGCGTATTCTCGTCGCGCCCCATGTCGGGCTGGTTGGGCAGCTCGAAAAAGGCGAGCACATTGCCGTTCCCCGCATCGAGGAAGACATGCATGTAGGGGTCATAGGCGCCGGTTGACGGCACGTGGTCCTCGGCAAAGGCCGTGGTGTATTCCATCCCCAGCACCTTGCCATACCATTCGACCGTCTCCTTCGCGTCCTTGCAGCGATAGGCGGCGTGGTGGATGCCCGCAGGCTTGATCGCGCTCATTCGGCCGGTTCCTTCGCTTCGATTTCCAGCACGCCGCGGCGGATCTGGTCGCGCTCCATACTTTCGAACAGCGCCTTGAAATTGCCTTCGCCGAAGCCGTCGTCGCCTTTGCGCTGGATGAATTCGAAGAACACCGGGCCGACCTGCGCCTCGGCAAAGATTTGCAGCAGCAGGCGCGGCAGGCCGCCTTCCGTGGTGCCATCGAGCAGGATGCCGCGCATCTTGAGCTGGTCGACCGGCTCACCATGGCCGGGCAGGCGGTCGTCGAGCATTTCGTAATAGGTTCCGGGCGGCGCGGTCATGAAGGGCACGCCAAGCGACTTGAGATTGTCCCAGCACTTGACCAGATCGTCACAGATCAGCGCGATGTGCTGGATCCCCTCGCCGTTGAATTCACGCAGGAATTCCTCGATCTGGCCCTTGCCGCCTTCGCCCTCTTCATTGAGCGGGATGCGGATCTTGCCGTCAGGCGCGGTCAGAGCCTTGGAGGTGAGGCCGGTGTACTCGCCCTTGATGTCGAAGAAGCGGATTTCGCGGAAGTTGAACAGCGTCTCGTAATAATCCGCCCAGTATTTCATGCGACCGGTGTAGACGTTGTGGGTGAGGTGATCGATCAGCTGGAAGCCCGCGCCGACCGGGAATTTCTCGACGCCCGGCAAATATTCGAAATCGATGTCGTAGATCGACAGGCCTTCACCTGCGGCATCGGGATAGCGATCGACCAGATAAAGGATCGCGCCGCCGATACCGCGGATTGCGGGGATGTGCAGTTCCATAGGGCCAGTCTGGACCTGGACCGGCTCGGCGCCCTTCTCAAGCAGGTGCGCATAAGCCTTGCGCGCGTCGCGCACGCGGAACGCCATGCCGCAAGCCGAGGCGCCGTGCTCGCGCGCAAAGAACCATGCCGCGCTGCGCGGTTCGTAATTGGCGATCAGGTTGATCTGGCCCTGGCGCCACAAATGGACGTCCTTCGAACGGTGGGTGGCCACATGGGTGAAGCCCATCGCCTGGAACACGGGCTCCAGAACGCCCTTTTCCGGAGCGCAGAATTCGACGAATTCGAAGCCGTCGAGGCCAGCGGGATTGTCGAACAGGTCGGTCGGGTGCTTGGTCATGCCATTCCTCTGACAGAATCAGGATAGTTTCGTTTGAAACTAAATACCGCAAAGAGCGCCGTTTGTCAAAAGCGCGCCAGTTCTGCCATGGTTCCGCCGGTTCAGGCGACGCGGCCGATATTGCGCCCGCGTTCGTCCTGGGTCACCGCAAGCCTTGCCTCGAAGGGCTCTCCGCCTTCGAACAGAGCGCGCGTTGGCTCGTGCGAAAGGTCTACGTTCCCGCAAACCCGTTCACCGGCTTGGTTGCGGCCGACAAAGATCGCCGCACTGCCATTCTTGCCGTGGTTGATGGTGTAAGTCTCGACGACAGCACTGTCGAAAGCCCCCTCGTGGCGAGGCACGGCATCGTCAGCCTTTGCCAATTTGGCGAAGCGATCGTTTGCCGACCAATCTGCCGGGGTCGTCGAATAAACGCCGGTCGAATATTTGCTCATCCACCCGCCGTTCGCGCCCACCAGCGCGAACGAACCGCGATCCTTGCGCACACGGTAAACCGCTTCGCACATCGCATGGGCTGAGTAGTTATTGCCCGCGCCGCCAAAGAAAGGCAGTCCGCCGGTCAGCGTCAGCCCGCGCGGATCGTCGATCGCGATACCGAAATGGTCGATCGCGTTGAATACCGGGATGGCGAAGCATGAGTAGAAGTCGAGGTAGGACATGTCGCTCATGCCCTTGCCTGCACGCGCCAGCGCCGCCTCGAGCGAGGCGATCGACGCGGGGCTGCGGCTAAGATCTGGCCGCTGCGTCAGGTCAAGTTCGGTCGCGGCCGAGACGGCATGAATATGCACCCATTTGTCTTCCGGAACGCCGAGTTCGCGCGCCAGCTTCGCGCTGGCGACGATGATCGCAGCAGCCTGGTTCACCTGGTCGCGCGCCACCGTCATGCGAGTGTAGGGTTCGGCCACGATGCGGTTGCGATCGGTGACCGCGGCAAGCTCCTCCACGCTGCGCTCGACCGGCGCGGCGGAATGCGGGTTGGCCGCTGCAACCCGGCTGAATGGCGCAAAGAGTTCGCCAATCTTCAGGCGATACTGCTCGAGCGATAGCCCCAGATTGGCGCGGCGGCGGTTCTCGCACAGCGCATAAAGCGGGATAGCCCCCGCTGCCCCATGTGCCATCAGTCCCGGTTCGAGCAGCCCATCGAGGCCGAAGCCCCGATCCTCGATGCTGCCGCCCACTTCTTCGGACCAATCCGGCTTTATGCCCTTTGCAGACAGAGCCAGTACGGTCGAGATCGCTTCCGACCCGACGATCGCGGCGCATTGGCTTTCGCCAGCGGCGATTTCCGCGGCAAACTCGCCCAGCATTTGCTGGTTGGTTTGCCCGCCGGTGGTCGAAAGGATCGCACAGCGCGGGTTTGCTCCCACACGCTTGGCATAGGCACGCGGAACATTGTCCGCACCGCCGAAGGGTCGCTCCGCACCCGGGCGAGACATCTCGAACTGGCGGATCGCCACAAGCGTGTCGATCGAACCCGCCAGGTCGCCGCTCGCGTCGCTGTCCGCAATCGCAGCCGCGAGCGCCCGTCCGCCGAGATCCATATGGGACAGCGCCTCATAGCCCTCGTCTTGAGGACGTTCGGAATACTGCCCGACCCCGATAATGACGGGCGTGTTGTCCGCGATCATGTACCGAGCCTCAGTCGACGTAGTCGTCGACCCGCTCGACGATGATGGCCGGTGCCATGCCGCCTGCGGCGCACATGGTCACAAGGCCATAGCGCCCGCCGCGCCGTTCAAGCTCGTCGATAATCGTACCAATCAGGATCGAGCCGGTCGCCCCGATCGGATGGCCGAGCGCAATCGAGCCGCCATTGACGTTGACCTTATCCCAGCTGAGCCCGAGATCGCGCACGAACTTTGCGGCGACGACCGCGAAGGCCTCGTTGATTTCGAACAGGTCGATGTCATCAATCGACAGTCCCGCCTTGGCCAGCACCTTCTTCGCCGCAGGCACCGGCGCGTTGAGCATCAGCGTGGGATCATCGCCCATATTGGCGGTGGCAACGATCCGTGCACGCGGCTTGAGCCCGTGCTTGCGGCCGTAATCCGCGCTGGTCACCAGCACGGCGGCCGCCCCGTCGACCACGCCGGACGAGTTGCCCGCATGGTGGAAGTTCTTGATTTCGAGATCGGGATACTTCTGGTTTACCAGCTTGCGGAAGGTTGTGCCCTTTGCGTCGAGCGGGGCATCGGCAATCTTGGTGAATGCGGGTTCGAGCTGCGCCAGGCCTTCCATCGTCGTTTGCGGACGCGGATATTCGTCATGGTCGAGCAGGACGTTGCCTTCATCGTCCACGACGGGCACGATCGACTTGTCGAAGCGTCCGGCCGCAATGGCTTCGGCGGCGCGCTGCTGGCTGCGGTAGCCGACTTCGTCTAGCTCTTCGCGAGTGAACCCTTCCATGCTGGCGATCGCATCGCCGCAAATGCCCTGGTGGCTTTGCGGATGAACCTTCTGCAGGCGCTCGTTGTAGCTGCCCATCATCGGCGGCTTTAGGCCGGCCTGCATCTTCTCCTTCGCCATCTGCGCGGTAAGGCTCATCATTTCGGTGCCGCCCGCAACGATGCAGTTCTCCATGCCGCTTATCACCTGCGCCGCCGCCAGGTTCACCGAAGTGATTCCGCCGCCGCAGAAACGGTCCAGCGTCGTGCCGCTGGAAGTGATGTCATAGCCCGCGTCGAGCGAGGCCATGCGTCCCATGTCGCCTGCCTGCAAGCCATCCTGGGTCGAGACCGACCAGATCACGTCATCGACGGTGGAAGTATCCAAGTGGTTGCGATCCTTGATCGCCTTGAGGACGGTTGCCGCGAGATGCTGCGGATGTTCTGCCGCCAGCGCGCCCTTGCCCTGCTTGCCAATTCCGCGAGGAGTGCGGACCGCGTCGATGATGTAGGCTTCAGCCATCGATTTATTCCTTTTGATGGGGCCACGGGCTTCCCGTGGACATGCTGTTCCACCTAGTTATATAAGTCGCAAATCGAGACGCAACACCTGCTATATTGGAGAGAGACGGCGCATGAGCGAAGAGCTTCTGACAGAAGAGCGTGATGGCATACTGATCATCACCATCAACCGGCCTGAGGCCAAGAACGCTATGAACAAGGCTGCCGCCGAAGGCATTGCGGCGGCGCTCGACAGGCTCGATTCCGATGACAATTTGCGTGTCGGCATCATTACAGGCGCAGGTGGCACCTTCTGTTCGGGCATGGACCTCAAGGGCTTCCTGCGCGGCGAACGCCCCACGGTTGAAGGGCGCGGATTTGGCGGATTGGTAGAAGCACCGCCGAAAAAGCCTCTTATCGCTGCGGTCGACGGCTATGCGCTGGCAGGCGGACTTGAACTGATGATCGCTTGCGACCTGGTTGTAGCCAATAGCGGAGCCAAATTCGGAATTCCCGAAGCCAAGCGAGGGCTTGCAGCAGGTGCTGGCGGCCTGATGATGCTACCGGACCTGGTGCCGCAGAAAGTCGCGATGGAACTGGCCTTGACGGGCGACTTTATCGACGCTGCACGGGCTCATGCGATTGGGCTGATTAACCGCGTCACCGACGGCCCTGCACTGGAGGGCGCGATGGAACTTGCGGAAGCGATCAACGCCAACGGACCGCTCGCGGTGAAGGTTTCGAAGCAGGTTATCGTCGAATCGCGCGGCTGGGGGCCTGACGAGCGCTGGGAAAAGCAAGCCAAGCTGCTGCCGCAAGTATTCATGAGTGAAGATGCGCGCGAAGGCGCAGCTGCCTTTGCCGAGAAGCGCAAGCCCAACTGGAAGGGGAAATAACATGTCCGTACTCAATGTCCCCCAGCCCGAGTTCATGGAAGACGAGGAAATCGCGATCTTCGCCGACGCGGTTGGCAAATTCTACCAGCAGCACGCGCCGGAAAAGCGCATCCAGAAATGGCGCGAAGACGGCCAGGTCGAGCGCGAATTCTGGAACGAGGCCGGCGCGGCAGGCCTGCTCGGCGTTTCGGTGCCCGTGGAATACGGCGGCCACGGAGGCGATTTCCGGCATGATCTGGTTGTGATCGACCAGCAGGGCAAGCATGGGGTGGAAGGCTTTGCCGCCTCGCTCCACAACACCGTGATCCTGCCTTACCTGGTCCGCCACGGAACCGAGGAGCAGAAGAAGAAATACCTGCCCAAACTCGTGAGCGGCGAACTTGTAAGCGCGATCGCCATGACCGAACCAGGCGTCGGCTCGGACCTGCAGTCGATCACGACAACCGCGGTCAAGGACGGCAATGGCTACCGCATCAATGGTGCGAAGACCTATATCTCAAGCGGTCAAATTGCGGACTTCATCATCATCGTCGCCAAGACCGATCCCAATGAACGCGCCAAGGGCATTTCGTTGATGCTGTTGGAGACCGAAGGCGCAGAAGGCTTCAAGCGCGGCAAGAAGCTTGACAAGATCGGCCTGGACGCGGCCGACACTTCGGAGCTCTTCTTCGACGATGTCTTCGTGCCGGCGGAAAACGTTCTCGGCGGGGTCGAAGGTAAGGGCTTTTACCAGCTGATGGGCGAGCTGCCACAAGAGCGCCTGATCATCGCGGTAGGCGCGATCAACGGTATCGAGAAAGCGCTCGAGACAACGATGGAGTACGTGAAGAGCCGCAAGGCGTTCGGGCAGACGATTTGGGACTTCCAGAACACCCAGTTCGTGATGGCGGACCTGAAGGCGCGCGCCACGGCGGCACGTATCTTCGTCAATGACTGCATTGCGCGCCATATCAAGCGCGAGCTCGACGTCGCGACTGCCTGCATGGCCAAATACTGGGTCACCGAGCTGCAAGGCGAAGTGGTCGACAAATGCCTGCAATTCCACGGAGGCGCGGGCTTCATCAACGACTACCCGATCGCTCGCATGTATCGCGACAGCCGCATAACTCGCATCTTCGGCGGCTCGAACGAAGTGATGAAGATGGTGATCGCAAGGTCGATGTAAGCCGCCTCGACATTACATCATTGCAAAGGGAAGGGGCGGCCCGCGCAAGCGAGCCGCCCCTTCCCTTTCTTGTTACGATAGCCGCCTCAGAACTTGGTGCGGACCGTCACGCCGTAGGTGCGGGGTTCTTCGACGAAGCCGATCCGGCTGCGCGTTCCCGTACCACCGCGCAAAGAAGTGTTGGCGGTGATCCCACGGGTGATCTCGTTCGAAAGGTTCGTTCCCCACAATTCGAAGGTGAACTTCTCATCAGGAGTGGTGAACCCGATACGAGCGTTTATCTTGAAATAGTTCTCTTGGTAATCGAACGGCAGCTCAAGGAGCGTTCCGGCCGAGGTCCGCTCGAAATGCTGGGTCGAAGTCCGGCGCTTGTCCGAGTAATTGACATTGAAGTTGCCAAGCAATCCCCAGCCCGAGCTGCCAAGCGGCCCGTCATAGGTCATCCCCACGACACCTGCGAACTTGGGTGCATTGGTAAGCGGCTGGCCGCACAGAAGCGAAACCGAGCCGACAACAGCTGCCGGCGAGCCGTCGTCACAATCGTCGCTGTATTTGGCGACGGCATAGGTGCCCGACGCATTCATGCTGATGTGGTCATGAAGCTTGCCGAACACTTCCACTTCCACCCCGCGCGAGCGCGCAGCCTTTACGTTGAAGGTGGTGAACTGGACGCCTGTGAACTCAAGCACCTGGAAATCGCTCATGTCCATCTGGAACAGTGCGATATTGGCGTTGATCCGGCCAAAGGTACCCTTGAAGCCAATTTCATAGGCATCGACTTTTTCCGACTGGAACCGCGGATCGGCGTAAACGGGCGCAACCGGTGTCGAAGTGCCCAGGCTAGCCAGCACCGCCGCACTGTTCACAAGGTTGGCCGCTGTCGGATCAAGGTTGAAACCGCCCGATTTGAAGCCGTGGCTGAAGCTGGCATAGAGCATGGTATCCAGGGTCGGCTTCCAGGTCAGCTGCCCAGTATAGGTGATCTCGTCATCCTTGAAAGTATCCGCCCATTCGCGGGGCAGCGGCAGCAATCTGCTCGCCAGTCCGCCACCCAGGGCCGTTGGCGCAGCCAGATTCACGGGCGCAACGAAGGGGAAGCAGTTGAGGCCGACCATGCCGGCGCGCAAGGGTGCAGGAATTGCACCGGTCAGCGCGCCCGTTACGCTCGCCTGGCAGGCGCCATTCGATGCAGAAAGCTGGTCGAAGCTCGCCACCTTCTTTTCATCGACATAGCGTGCGCCCAGCGTAAGGCTCAGCGAGTCAGTCAGGCTGAACACGTTGTGGGTGAAGACCGAGAATGTCTCGGCTTGCTGGTCAAACAGGTTGACGGCAAACGCGCCGTTGGCGTTGACCGGAACTCCGCCATTGCCAAGAGCGGTCAGCGTAAACAGCGGATTCACCCCTGCGACATTGGCAAAATTGCCGGCCGAAACGGCGCGCTGGAAATCAGGCCCAAGCATCATGGAGCCCTGGGCCTTAATCGATTCATCCCCGTAGAAGGCACCTACGAGCCAGTCGAGCTTGTCATCGAAAGCCTTGCCCTGAAGCCGCAGTTCTTGCGTGAACGTCTGAATGTTATCCCCATTCTTGGGGAAGCCCGGCGTGGTGGTGCTGCCGCCAACACCAACCGAGAAGATCTTCAGGCTGGTGAAGTCCGATTCCTGCCGCGAGAAAGAGCTGAAGTCGCGATATGCGGTGATTGAGGTCAACTCGGCAGCACCGATGCTCCACTTGAGCTCGCCTGACACGCCCCATTGTTCCGCACCGTTGCGGAACAGTTCAGCATTGGTATCGAGGCCTTCAAGTGCCGAAAATCCCGAGGGGCCGACACCATCACTGGCAAGGCCGTGATAAGCGAAGAACGGCTGCAATTCCGTTTCGCGGATAATCACCGCGTCGCAGCAATTCTCATCAACCTTCGAATAGTCGCCCAAGATGCGAATGCTGACATCGGCTGACGGCTCCACAAACAACTGGCCACGCAGCATGTAGCGATCGCGATTATTGCTTTCTGCGCCAGTCGTGCTCTTCAGGTAGCCATCGCGCTTGCGCCATGTGCCCGAAACGCGCACCGCTGCCACGTCTTCGACAATCGGAGCGCCGACACCTGCCTGGAGGTTCATGAAATCGTAATTGCCATAGCTGGCGTTGACGAAGCCTTCGACATTACTCAGGCTCGGTCGCTTGGTAGTGATGTTGAGCGCGCCTGCTGACGTGTTGCGTCCGAACAGGGTACCCTGCGGGCCGCGCAGGACTTCAAGCCGCTCAAGGTCCAAAAGGTCGCCCAGAGCCACGCCAGGCCGCGACTGGTAGACACCATCGATGAACACACCCACCGAACTTTCCAGACCGGTGTTGTTACCGGTCGTACCGACGCCGCGGATCTTGATCGAAGTGCCCTGCGTTTCGGTCTGAGATGACTGGATATTGAAGCTGGGTGAGATTGATGAAAGCAGCTTGATGTCGGCAATGCCCTGCCGCTCAAGTTGCTCGGGTTGTACCGCCGTCACCGCGATAGGAATATCTTGCACATCGGCCGCACGCAGGGTCGCCGTCACGATGATGACGTTGTCATCGAATTCCTGACCGGCCCCACCATTGTCTTGTGCAAAAGCCGGCGCTGCCAAGAAGCTGCTTGCCAGCAGGCCAGCGGCGAAGGCGGTAAGCTTACGTCCCATAGGTTTCTCTCCCAAAAACCTGATTTTTGTGCGCGAATGATATCACTTACACTGCGCAAATAACAAGGGCGCCGCTTGCACCATCGATTGATGTGGCAGCCATCCGATGTAAAAATGGCACAGTTACAGTTGCAGGCAAGCAACGCGGCTTGCTGCGTGGCTCAGAATCCATAACGTAAACCAGCCCAAAAGGTGCGAGGGGTTCCGACATCGATCGATCCGGCGGAATTGCGCGTCACGATCCTCGTGCCGGTCAAATTCTCGCCTCGGAGCACAAGTTGGAGCTTTTCTCGCATTGTAACGCGCGCGAAAAAGCCCAATGTCGTGGCGGCCGTCAGCCGGTCAGATTCCTGCTCATCCTCGAATTGCGCACCAACGTGCCTCAGCGCCGCAGCGAACTCCCAGCCCAAGGCGGGAGCCCAGCCGAATGTTGCCGATGCAGCCCAACGCGGTGTCTGCGGCGGACGGTTCCGATCCACATCGGCAGAGGGACCGCGCCCCTCGATCGAAGCATCGCTGTAAACGATCGAGCCGTCCAGCTTTACGGAGCCCAGCGCAGCCTTGGCCGAAGCTTCAATGCCACGCGCCTCAATGGCAGGAAGGTTCTGGCGCTGGCGCAAGATTGGGGTCAGCGTGACGTTGGCTATCGCATTTTCGACCCGGTTCTCGAACGCGGTCATCGAGAGTTCGAAACGATCGCTCGGCGAGAAGTCGAGCCCGGCTTCGAAGCCCTCAAGACGTTCATTGCGAAGCTCTGCATTGGCTTCCGTCACAACAGGGAACACCACGAAGGGGCGGTATAGTTCGTTGAGCGTAGGCAATCGGAGCCCGGTGTAGGCCGCCCCGCGCAGCCGCAATACGTCGCTTGCATCGAAGGCTGCCCCCACCCGCCACGACAGCGCCCAGCCGGCCCGGTCGGCAGCAATGGTTTCCTTCGCTATCGCCCCACTAGAGTTGACCGCACGGTAGAAGCCATCGGCAATCGACGTGCGGTCGGCCCGCAGCCCTCCGGTCAGTGTCAGCGCGCCCACTGCCCAGTCATCCTCGACGAAGAGGCCGAGATTGGTGTTGGTGCCGCCTGCCCGACGTCGTTCGGTGAGGTTGCCGGTGAAGGCGCTGTAGGCCTCTTCCTGCAATTCGCCCTCGGCACGGCGATAGTCGATACCCAGCCGAAGCGTATGTTCCCCGCCGACGGGCGGCCGAAGCTCGAACTTCCCGCCTAGCCCAGTTGACGGCGTGTTGCGCTGATCGAGCACGCGCACGAACCGGGTCGAGTGCATCACGATGTTTGAGAAATTGCGCGCCTGCACATAGGCTAGGGCTTCGAATTGCCAATCTCCGCGCCCGACCAGCCGCAAGCTGGCATCCTGGCCTTCGCTCGACGAATCCGCGCCATCGAACCGCAAGGTACGTTCGTCGCGAAATGCGAGCGCGCGTACCTGTATTTCGACCGTGTCCGACAGAGGCGCGACGCCGCGCAGACCCACCGACCAGCTATCGAAGGCAGCGCGCGCGCTGGCGGGCACACGCTCGTCTCGCGGCGTGGTGTAGAAGCCCTGCCCACGGTCCCAGCGCGCGCTCAGTACGCCAAAGCCGCTGCCCAGTTCCTGTGCCAGCGATGCGCTGGCTTCGGTTTCGCCGCGATCATTCCCCAGCAGGCTCGCCGCAATGGGGCCAAGCGCGTTGGCATCGGCGCTCTCCAGTTCGATCGTGCCCGCGAGCGCACCCGCGCCGAATGGTCCCGAGCCACCGCCACGCGTTACGCGGATCCCGGCCAGTTGCTCCGGCGCAATGGCGCTCAATGGAATATAGCCGAAAAACGGATCAGCCATCGGGACGCCATCCAACAGCACCAATGCGCGACTGGTGGCGTTCCCTCCCAAGGCACGCAGCGTCACCCCTTGCGCACTGGGGTTGGACGATCGGCTGTCTGAACGGCGGAATTGCTGGAAGCCAGCAACATTGGCCAGCACATCCTCAATCCGGCCAGAAGGCGCAGCCACGATTACAGCGCGTTCGATCTCGCTAACCGCATAGGCCACCACGGATGGAGCCTGGGCCAGGCCTTCGCCGATGACCACGATTTCGCTTTCTGCTTCATCGGGCGCTTGCGTGCTGTCTTGAGCGGCTGCGGGGATCGCAATCAGGGCGGAAGACGCAGTGAGGAAAAGCCGGGCATGTATGGACATGGCGCGCGCCCTAACCGATCCTCTCATTCCAGTCAGTTGCAAAATGCTATTCGAACTACCATTCTGGGACGGACTATGCTTACATGAGTGTAAGTAAGAGAGGGAAGAGCATGCTAGCAACACCGTCCGATTTCGATGTCCTGATCGTTGGCGCCGGGATTTCCGGCATCGGCATGGCTGCGCATCTGGAGATGATGTGCCCCCGTCGCAGCTACGCGATTGTCGAACGTCGCGACCAGATCGGTGGCACGTGGGACCTGTTCCGCTATCCCGGCATCCGTTCGGACAGCGACATGCACACGCTCGGCTTTGTGTTCGAACCATGGAGGCACGAAAAATCGATCGCCGACGGCCCCTCGATCCTCGAATATCTCAATCGCATCGCCGATGAACGCGGCATCAGGCCGCATATCCGCTTCGGCTACAAGGTTGTCTCGGCCGATTTCCGGCCCGACGAGGCGCGCTGGCATGTCACGGTCGAACTGGCCGATGGCGAGCGCAAGCTGCTCACCGCCAACTTCATCTATCTCGGCGCCGGCTATTACGACTATGACGATCCTTACGACGCCGGGTTCGATTTCAGCGAGTTCGAAGGCGATGTGATCCACCCGCAGTTCTGGCCGAAGGACTATGACTACACCGGCAAGAAAGTTGTGGTGGTCGGATCGGGAGCGACCGCCGTCACGATCGTGCCGTCGATGGCCGACAAGGCCGCCCATGTCACCATGTTGCAGCGGACGCCCACATGGATGTTCTCGCGCCCTGCGAAGGATGCAATCGCCAATTTCCTGCGCAAGGTCCTGCCTGAGAAAGTCGCCTATGCGATCACTCGGTTCAAGAACATCACGATGCAGGATTTCAGCTTCAAAGCGGCGCGCAACAAGCCCGAGAAGGTGAAGCAGGCGCTGCACAAGCGGATCGAAAAGGCATTGGGCAAGGATTACGACAAGGAAGCCTTCACCCCGCCTTACAACCCGTGGGAACAGCGGCTGTGCCTCGTGCCGGACAATGATTTGTTCGAAGCGATGAAATCGGGCCGGGCATCCGTCGTCACCGGAAATATCGCTAAGTTCGAGAAAGACGGCGTCCGGCTGACTTCAGGCGAACTGCTTCCGGCCGATATCATCGTCACCGCCACCGGGCTCAAGCTGGCGATCGCCGGCAAGATCAAGATCAGCGTGGCGGGCGAACCGGTCGATTTCAGCCAGCGCTATTACTACAAGGGCTGCATGTTCTCGAACCTGCCGAACCTTGCGGTGGTGTTCGGCTATCTCAACGCCAGTTGGACGCTGCGCGCGGACATCAATTCCGAATTCGTCTGCCGCGTGCTCAACCACATGGAAGCGACCGGTACCAACCTCGCCACCCCTGTGCTGACAGCGGAGGCCGAAGCGAAGATTGAGGATGACGACCTGTTCGATTTTTCCTCGGGCTATATCCAGCGTGGCAAGCACATCATGCCCAAGAGCGCCAAGGATTACCCGTGGCGGCTCAACCAGGAATATGTGTTCGATCGCAAGGTGCTGCGCCAGGGCGATGTCGACGACGGTCTTTTGAGCTTCACCCGCGCCGGGGCCAATGCCATGATGGCGGAAGAACAGCTTGAAGCGGCGGAATAACAGCCCCCTTCCCTCGCGCTACGCTCTCCACTAACGCCGTAGCCATGAGCGCATCGGAAAAAATCTGGACGGCCGGGC
The DNA here is from genome assembly GCF_036324225.1 of Altererythrobacter litoralis. Lineage (NCBI taxonomy): Bacteria > Pseudomonadati > Pseudomonadota > Alphaproteobacteria > Sphingomonadales > Erythrobacteraceae > Altererythrobacter > Altererythrobacter litoralis. Next base: position 28,187 of record NZ_JAZDQV010000004.1, on the reverse strand, counting down.
TCGTCGTGATCGGCGACGAGATCCTGTCTGGCCGCACCCATGACAAGAACATCGCCCAGGTGGCGAGCTGGCTGCAGGTGCAGGGCATCCGCCTCGCCGAAGTTCGCGTTGTGCCCGATGTGATCGAACGTATCGTCGAGGCGGTGAACACACTGCGTGCGCGGAACGACTATCTCTTCACCACCGGCGGCATCGGCCCGACGCATGACGACATCACGGTCGATGCGGTGGCGGAGGCGCTCGGCGTGCCGGTCGTCATCCACCCGCAGGCACGCGCGATCCTTGAACGCTATTATGCCGACAAGCCGGGCGGCCTGAACGAAGCACGGCTGCGCATGGCGCGTGTGCCGGAAGGCGGCGAGCTGATCCCCAACCGCATGTCCGGTGCGCCTGGGATCAAGCTCGGCAATGTCTTCCTGATGGCAGGCGTGCCGCACATCACCGCAGGCATGCTCGACGCCCTCACCGGCACACTGGAGGGCGGCGCTCCACTGCTCACTGAGACTGTGGGTTGCTGGGTGCCCGAAAGCGAAGTGGCCACGCTGCTGCGCGAAGTGGAGAAGGCACATGAGAAGTGCCAGATCGGCAGCTATCCTTTCTTCCGCGAAGGGCGCGTAGGCGCCAATTTCGTGGTTCGATCAACCGATGCCGACGCATTGCAAAGCTGCGTGCATGTGTTGTGCGAAGGCCTTGGCGAGCTCGGTCATGACTTCACGCCCGGTGGCATCTGACGGCAGCTAGGCTTTGGCCTAGTGACAATTCGGCCTTTGTAGCTTTGCCAACTCGCCCTATCCTCCGCGCAAGGGGAGAGGGCTCGACATGAATTTCCTGCTGATTTTGCTGCTGGGTGCCGCGGTAATCTGGCTGTGGAAGCGGGTAAACCGGCTCGAGCAAAGCATCTCCATGCTGGAATTCCGCGCCGCGAAAGAAGATCGGATCGAAGCGCAAGAGCGGCCCAGTGAGGCTGCTGCCGTCTCCCGTCCCAGCGTCCCGCTTACACGCAGCGAAGAGCCAGCGGAGGCGGTGAGGCAAGAGGTCGAACCCCAACCTGCCGAACCAACACCCGCACGGGAGCCCGAACTTACCAGCCAGGCTGCGCCAGGTCTCGCGCCTGAAGTGGCGCAGCCGGTCGAAGAGCCGAGCCAGCGCTTCCAGTTCGATTTCGAGGATGTTTTCGGCAGGCGCCTGCCGATCTGGGCGGGCGGTATCACGCTGGCGATCGCGGGCGTGTTCCTGGTCCGATACTCGATCGAATCCGGCCTGCTGACGCCCGTGGTGCGGGTGGCGCTGGCCTTCCTCTTCGGCTTCCTGCTGCTTGGCGGTGCCGAATGGGCCTGGCGCAATGAGGAGAAGGTCGCCGATCCGCGCGTGCGCCAATCGCTTGCAGGGGCGGGCCTCGCGACGCTCTATGCCGCATTCTATCTCGCCGGGACACAATACGGGCTGGTCGGGCAGACCGTGGCGTTCCTCGGGCTGGCGGCGGTCACTGCTGGATCCATCGCGCTGTCCTTCCGCTTCGGCCTGCCTTGCGCCGTATTGGGCCTTGTCGGAGGCTTCGCAGCGCCGGCGCTGGTCGGCGGCGAGGAAGCCAATTTGCCGCTGCTGTCGCTTTACCTCGGCCTCGTTACCGCCGGGCTGACCGTAACCGGCGAGCGCCAGTCCCGCCCATGGCTGTCGATCGCGGCGCTGGTATTCGGCCTCGGCTGGGGCGCGGTTTTGCTGCTGGCAGGGGATCCCGGTGTGGCTGAAGTGATCGCGCTGGGGCTCTATTTCGTGGTGCTGGGGGCAGTGCTTCCGGCCTTTGCCGGGGCGCAAGGCTTCGAACGACCTTTGCGCTTCTGCTCCGCGCTGGTCGCCAGCGTCCAGCTGGCGCTGCTGGTCGACCAGGCCGGCTATTCGCCGCTGGCCTGGGGGCTCTACCTGCTGCTGGGCGGCACGCTTGCCTTCCTTGCATGGCGCAAGCCCGAATTGCGCGAGACGAGCGCAGTCGCGGCTGTGGTAGCCATATTGCTGCTGGCGCAGTGGGACGGTGCCCAGCCCATGATGTTCACACTCGTGACCGCGGGCATCGCGGCCGTCTACGCAGCGGTGCCGCTGGCGCATCTCTGGCGCAGCGAAGCGACCCGGATCGACCTGTTCCAACTGGCAGGCGCGCCCATCGCGCTCGCCTTGGTGGCCTATGCGACGTTCGGCGAGCCCGATGCTGACATTCTCGAGCTGCAGCTTGCGCTAGCGGTGGCCGCGCTTTCGGCATTCCCGCTGGCGGGCGCTTGGCGGATCTGGAACGGCGAGAGGTCCGGCGATCTCGCATTGCTGCTCGCGATCGGCTCGCTGATGCTGTTCGGAGCCATGCTGCTGGTCACGCCCGCCTGGCTGGCGGTGGCGATGGCCACGCTGGTCTTTGCGGGCCTGTTCGCCTTGCTGCGCGAGCGGAACGATATGCCGCTGCATGCCCTGCCCTGGGCCGCTGCCGCGATATCGCTGCTTGCCCTGTTCGGATCGGCATATCTCGACGCCGAAATGGTGCGGCTTGGCGGCGGCACCAGCGATGGAGATTTGCTGACGGCAGGAATCCGCTGGCTGGCCGCACTGCTGCCATGGTGCGTACTTGCCTGGTCCGAGAGTGACAAGCGCGGGCGCGGGCTCGCCGAAGTATTGGCGGCACTGGTCGCCTATGGCCTGGTGGCGCAATTCCTGCCCGATACAGCCGTGACCTGGGCCGCCGCGGTCGGCGCGATCGCGCTGTGGCAATTGCAGCCGGGCCGCATAGCGGCGCAGCTCACTGTCATAGTCCTGACTGCAATGTGGGCAATTGCGCCACTCGGAACATGGCTGGCCGGAGGCGCGTTCGCCCTGCTTGGCGATCCGATGCTGTGGCGCGACCTCCCCTCCATGCGCGACTTGCTGGTCCGGGTGCTGCCGCTCGCTGCAGTGCTGGCGGCGGTGCGCCTGCCCCTGCCCGAACGATCGAGCCGCTGGCTGCCGCACTCCTACCTGCTGGCAATCCCGATTGCCTTCGTGATCCTTCACACGCTGTACAAGCAGTCGTTCGCGATCGACACGGTGACCGGCTTCACCGACTATGGCATGGCGGAGCGGACACTGTGGCAGGCGCTAATCCTGGCAGCGGCGGTGGCGCTCGATCGCGGGCTGCCGAAACTGGGCCCTCAGCCGCGCCTCGGCGCGCTGGTCGCCGGATTGGCGCTGGCCCATGCGCTGTGGTTCACCGGCATGCTGCACAACCCGTTATGGAGCAGGCAGGCGGTCGGCCCGACTCCGATTGCCAACCTGGTGCTCGCCGCAGGGGCAATCGCAAGCACGGCGGCTCTGATGCTGCGGCGCCATGCAGCCGGGCTCCCGCGCGCCTTTGTCGACGGCGCGATCATGCTGGTGGTCGGAGTGGCCGCGCTGGCGCTCCTGCGGCAGGCATTTGCAGGCAGCATATTGGTCGATGTGCCGATGACGCAGGCGGAGGATTTGCTGCGCTCGCTGCTTGGCATCCTGCTGGCGTTGGGCTTCCTCTTCGTCGGGAACCGATTGGCCGAACGCAGCTGGCGGATCGGTTCGCTGGTCTTCATGCTGCTGGCCGTGGCCAAGGTATTCCTGTGGGACGCCGCCGGGCTTGAGGGCTTGTTGCGGATCGCCAGCTTCATGGCGCTGGGCTTCAGCCTGATCGGGATCGGCTGGGTCTATGCCCGGCAGTTAAGAGTAACGCCGACAGCCTCTCCGCCCGAATGACATAGCCGCTCATCGCTGTGCGATGCGATACATGCGACACTGTCTAAGAAGAAAACTCCCGGCTCGTAATTGCGGGCGTAGCGAAGCAATCCATGCAAACGCGAGCCAAGGTGGATTGCCATGTCGGCTGCGCCTCCTCGCAATGACGATACGAGGGATGGAGCGTCGGTGCGATACGACGATGGCAAAGAGCGCTGCGCTCTTGCCAGAACGCGGCCATGTAGGAAAATCGGGAATGTCCGCTAACGACCCATATGCGGACAGTTGCACATTCCGCTTTCGTGGTGATCGTAGTGCATGTCATTCGACATTGCGGCCGCAGATAACCTGTACGCGCATGACCGAGGGATCAGCGCCAAAAACTTGGGTTGAACGGCCCGTCGGTATTTCACTGAGATACTCTCGGACTTCCATCGACAAGTCCCAGGATGGAACAAAGCGGTCTCTCTGGACTACGCCGCCAATCGATTTGGCGAGCTTTCGTGCATCTCTGCATGAACGGATCGCTTCGGTCTTCGCCTTGAACTTCTCATAGGCAATTTTCCGGCTATCTACGGACAGGAGCAAGAGGTCATAGTTCTCGTCCAGCAAAGCGCGCGTCCGAGGATTTGACGGGGCCGCTGAATTGTCCGTCGAGGGCGATTGCAGTATTGGAGCCCCATCGGAATTAGTGGCCGAGCAAGCTGATGCGAGTGTGAGTGCGGCTGAAAGAAATGCAATAAATGCTAGCGGCGCTCTCTTAAATGCGGGGAATTTCACAATTCGGGCTCCCGATGTCACTGCGCCCAATTGCTGGTTACTTTAGGTAAGGGCGCCTGTCCATGCGAGTGACACCAACTACTTTCGGCGTTCGCTTTCCACCCAAATTCGATCATCCCGATCCCGCAAAAGCAAAGGGCCGGAGGATTGCTCCCCCGGCCCTTTTGATTTTAGCTTCAAACGCCAGCGCTCACATCCGTTCGCTTGGCTTTCGGCCTAACCGGCCGGCGGGCGGTCGCCCTTGCGGCTCACTGTTCGCTCGCCGTCTGGCTCCTGGTCACGGTAGTCAAAGCCCGACCGGGCGCCCGCAGCGATGCGACCTTCAGGTCGCATGAGCGAGGAAGCGATAGCGCGGAGGCGCTATCGCCCCAGACAGGTCAAGCGCCTTCGACTTCCGACAGGGCGACCTTGAGGCCCGGGCCCATCGACGAAGTGACGGTGACCTTGCGGACATACTTGCCCTTGGCACCGCTTGGCTTGGCCTTCACCACAGCTTCGGTCAGCGCCTTGAAGTTCGCCATCAGCGCCGCATCGTCGAAGCTCAGCTTGCCGATGCCCGAGTGGATGATGCCCTGCTTTTCAACGCGGAATTCAACCTGGCCGCTCTTGGCGTCCTTGACGGCCTGCTCCACGTTCGGCGTGACGGTGCCGAGCTTCGGGTTCGGCATCAGGCCCTTGGGGCCCAGCACCTTGCCGAGGCGGCCGACGACACCCATCATGTCGGGGGTCGCGATCACGCGGTCATAGTCGAGGTTGCCGGCCTGCATGTCTTCCATCAGGTCTTCGGCACCCACCTTGTCGGCACCGGCGGCCAGCGCCTTGTCGGCATTGTCGCCGCGAGCGAACACGGCAACGCGCACGTCCTTGCCGGTGCCCGAGGGCAGCGACACCATGCCGCGCACCATCTGGTCGGCGTGACGCGGGTCTACACCCAGGTTCATCGCGACTTCGACGGTTTCGTCGAACTTGCCCTTGAACTGGCGCAGCGTGGCGAGCGCCTCTTCAACCGAATACAGCTTCTCGCGGTCGAGATCGGCCAGCAGCTTCTGCTTCTTGGTCGGCTTTGCCATGATCTTAGCCCTCCACCACTTCGAGGCCCATCGAACGCGCGGAGCCTTCGATGATGCGGGTTGCCATTTCGATGTCGTTGGCGTTGAGGTCAGCCATCTTCATTTCGGCGATTTCGCTGAGCTGCGAACGCTTGATGGTTCCGGCTGAAACCTTGCCCGGCTCCTTCGAGCCCGACTTCAGCTTGGCAGCCTTCTTGATGAGGAAGGTCGCCGGCGGCGTCTTGGTGACGAAGCTGAACGAACGGTCCGCATAGACGGTGATGATCGTCGGGATCGGCATGCCCTTTTCAAGGCTGTCGGTCGCGGCGTTGAACGCCTTGCAGAATTCCATGATGTTCACGCCGCGCTGACCCAGGGCAGGGCCGATCGGCGGCGAGGGGTTTGCGATGCCGGCGGGCACCTGTAGCTTGATATAGCCAGAAATCTTCTTGGCCATGAGGGCACTCCTTTCACAATGTCGCCGCGGATCGGGATCCTTGGCTCATGTTAAGCGGTCAAACAGGGAGCCGGGGCGCCCCTTCCGCACGGTTTTCCAAAGCTGTCGCTTTAAGGAAGGCGCGCTCATAGCGTTTTCGGCGCCAGATGCAAGCGATTCCGCCTGCCGGGCCTGCGGTGAAACTAGCCCGCGGGCGCCGGTTCGAACTCGTGCACGAACAGCCCCTGCCGCCGCGCGTCATACTGCGCTTGCATCGTGCAGGGTTTTGCCTTGCTGCGCTTGCACCAGCCCTGCGCCGACCTTCTCGCCCGGTCCCCGCTGCTTTCGACCACTGCGGCATGATCGGCGCCGAGCAGATAGACCTGCATCACACCGTTGTCGGTATAGCCCTGCACCCCGCATTCGCGCTCGGGATTGGCCTTGCCGCAAGCCAAGATCGCCATTCCGGCGGCCGCCGCATAGGTGGGTTGGCCGCTGGCGATGTAGAGCTTGCCGTCATAGCCCACGAGCCCCTTGACCCAGGCGGCCACCAGATAGCTCTTGCGCACTTCCACACCGGGAAAGCGTTCGCTCGTATTCGAGCCGAGCCGGTGAGTTCTTTCGCAGGCGAGGATGGCGTCGCCCCGGCAATCGGCCTGCGCCTTCTTCACGGCGTTCTTGTCATTGGCCCATGCCGAAAACAGCTCGCCGCGAGCGTTTCGGTAGAATTCCATGTATGAGTTGGACCATTCGCCGCCGCTCACGCATCCTTCGCCCATCGCGCGGGCGCAGGCGGCGAGCGCTTTCGCTGGCCCGGCATTGTTGGGGCCGGTGTAATCCCCGTCGACCCAGATGTCCGCAGCGTCGACATGCCAGGCGAACGCGGCATGGCTTTCCGCGACGGCAACCGCCTCGCCGCCGTTACCGGGGCAGAGCGGGACATGCGCGCTTGGGTTCGACGTATCCACCGCCACGGGGGTTTCACCCGGGCCGCACATCCGCATCTGCGCCTGCGCGGGAGACGGCGCGAAGGCGAGGCAGCTTGCCATCCCGATCAGCAGGAGAAGGCAGCGGCGGAGAAATTGCGGCATGGTGCATCCGTGGTCATCGTCCGGGCAGGACAGGCAAGCGCCCGCGGCCACAATGGCGCGTGAAGCCCACCGGCGCGAGCGCCGGCGGTGTACTGATGCATCGGAATTTCGGCCGCAGCCGGATTACTTGACCAGCTCGACCTGTTCGAAGTCGAGTTCGACCGGAGTCGCACGGCCGAAGATCGAGACCGAGACCTTGACCTTCGCCTTGTCGAAATCGAGTTCCTCGACCACGCCGTTGAAGCTGGCGAAGGGACCGTCGAGCACCTTGACCTGGTCGCCGATTTCGTAATCGACGCTGATGTCGCGCTTGGGCGCGGCCTTGGCTTCTTCCACACCGCCGAAATAGCGTGCGGCTTCCTTTTCGCTGATCGGCTGGGGCTTGTTGCCCTGCCCCAGGAAGCCGGTCACCTTCGGAGTGTTCTTGACGAGGTGGTACACGTCGTCGGTCATCTTCAGCTTGGCGAGGACATAGCCGGGCATGAACTTGCGTTCGACCTGCACCTTCTTGCCGCGCTTCACCTCGGTCACGGTTTCGGTCGGGACCTGCACGTCCTCAACCGCGTCGCTCAGGCCCAGCCGCTCGGCTTCAGCGATGATCGCATCGCGGACTTTGTTCTCGAAACCCGAATAGGCGTGAATGATATACCAGCGAGCCATGGTGTGTTCCCGTGAAGATTAAGCGCGGATCAGGCCAGCGACAGCAGCCACTGCACGATCGCACTGAAGACAGTGTCGATGCCAAGGAAGAATACCGACAGAATCACCATCATGATGAAAACGAAGATCGCGGTGCGGATGGTTTCCTCACGCGTCGGCCACACCACCTTCTTGGTTTCGCTGCGAACCTGGTTCACGAACTCGGCGGGCGATGTCTTGCGCTTCTTCTCTTCGGTCATGGTCTGACCTTTCGTCCTCGGTAAATTTCGTTCCCGCCTTCCGGGATCGGTTTCAGGTAGGGTTCTTCGCCGCCCCGGACAAGTCCGGGAGGGGCAAGGCCTGATTCCAATGTCGGAAGACGATGCCGCATGTAGGACCGGCCCAAACCAAAAGCAAGCGGCGTTAGCGCAGCCGCAATGCAGCCGCCCTGTGCATGTGCGCGCATCTGGGGCTGGCCAACCGCGCATGTCGTGGCTAGCGTGCGCGGCTTCTTAAGGGTTGCTTTTGGGGAAGCCACACATGGCAGTTACAGATTCCGGGTCGGTCGGTCTGATCGATCACGTGACGAATGTTTCCGATTTTATCTGGGGCGGCACGTGGGAAGGGGAACTTGTTCCCTGGCTTTCCATCGGCGGCCAACCGATCCCTCCTATGACGATCATCCTGTTGGGTGTCGGCATGTTCTTCATGATCGGCCTGAAATTCTATCCGCTGCGCCAGCTCGGCAGCGCCTTCAAGGGCCTGTTCGCGGGCCGCAAGGGCCAGGGCGACGGGGAAATCAGCCCCTTCGCCGCGCTCTCGACCGCGCTTTCCGGGCAGGTCGGCACGGGCAACCTCGCCGGTGTCGCCACTGCGATCGCTCTCGGCGGCCCCGGCGCGATCTTCTGGATGTGGGTGACCGCGCTGATCGGCATGGCGCTCGCCTTTGCCGAGGGTTCGCTCGCTATCCGCTATCGTGAAAAGACCAGCGACGGCACCTATCGCGGCGGCCCGATGAGCTACATCATGATGGGCCTTGGCCCGAAATGGACCTGGCTCGCGATCGTGTTCTGCATCGGCACGCTGTTCTCGGCGATGGTCACCGGCAATTCGATCCAGGCCAATGCCGTGGCTGACGGGCTGAACGAACTGTTCGGGATCGAGGAAGCACTGGGCGGGCTGATCGTAGCGATCCTGGTGTTCATCGTGATCATCGGCGGGATCAAGTCGATCGGCAATGTTGCCGAGAAGGTCGTGCCCTTCATGGCGGGCGCCTATATCGTGATGGCGATCATCGCGCTGATCCTGAACATTCAGGACATTCCCGCGACCTTCGGCCTGATCTTCCACGGCGCGTTCAACCCGCAAGCAGCCACTGGCGGCTTCGTGGGTGCGGCCATCGCCCTGGCGATCCGGGCGGGCGTGGCGCGCGGGCTGTTCTCGAACGAGGCAGGCCAGGGTTCGACCCCGATCGCCCACGCCGTGGCGCAGACGAGCGACCCGGCGCAGCAGGGCCGCATGGCCATGCTGGGCACCTTCATCGACACGATCGTGATCTGCACCATGACCGCGCTGGTGATCCTGACGGTCGAAGGCAATTTCACCGGCGGCGGCCAGCAGGTGATCCATGCGTGGAATTCGGACCTGCAGGGCTTCGCCATGACCAGCGGCGCCTTTGCGGCGGCCTTCCCGACGCAGATCTTCTCGATCCCGATCGGCACGCTCGTCGCTTCGACTGCGTTGATCCTGTTCGTGTTCACCACCCTGCTCACCTGGAGTTATTACGGCGAACGCGCGATCACCTTCCTCTACGATCGCGTCCCGGGCTCGACCCGTCGCGGCGAAAAGGTGCTGCATATCATCTGGCGCCTGCTGTGGTGCGTGGTGATCTATGTCGGCTCGACGCAGGACCTCACGCTGGTCTGGCGCCTGGGCGACATTTCCAACGCGGCGATGGCGCTGCCCAACCTGCTAGCCCTGGCCCTGCTTTCGGGCGTGGTGTTCAAGCTGGCGCAGGGCGACAAGACCGCGGGGCAAACCTTCGGTCGCGAAACGCCGGAAGAGCCGAACGAATACTGACGGCAATCTGACAAAAAGAAGGCCGAAAAAAGGAAGGGCCGGTCCCACGCGGGGCCGGCCCTTTCATTTTGCCGCCAGCAGTAAATGGCAGGGGTGACAGGATTCGAACCCGTGGCCCTCGGTTTTGGAGACCGATGCTCTACCAGCTGAGCTACACCCCTGCAGGCGACGCAGCCCTCTATAGCCAAGCGTCGCACATGGCAACACGCCAGTTTGGCGCCTGAGCAGAACTATTTGCAATTGGCGATGCGCCCTCCTCGCCTGCTATAAGGCATGCATCATGCATTCTCCCTATCCCGCCCCGATCCCGGCCGAGATGCTGCTGCTGGCCTATCGCAGCGGGATTTTCCCGATGGCGGACCGGCGCGACGACCCGGAGGTGTTCTGGGTCGAGCCGCGCCAGCGCGCGATTCTGCCGCTGGAACGCTTTCACCTGTCGCGTAGCCTGCGCAAGGCGATCCGGCAGGACCGCTTCACCGTCACGCTCGACCGCGATTTCGTCGCCGTGATCGCGGCCTGCGCGCAGCCGCGCACAGACCATCCGGAAAGCTGGATCAGCGACAGGATCATGGCCAGCTATCGCCAACTTCACGAGCTGGGCCATGCCCACTCGATCGAATGCTGGGACGGCGAGGAACTGGTTGGCGGGCTCTATGGAGTCGCCTTCGACCGGGTATTCTGCGGCGAGAGCATGTTCAGCCGCCGGACCGATGCCAGCAAGGTGGCGCTCGGCTGGCTGGTCGCCTTGATGCGGCGCGCAGGCTACTGCCTGCTCGACTGCCAGTTCATGACCGAGCATTTGCGCTCGATGGGCGCAGTCGAAATCGAACAGAAGCAATATCTCGAAGGGCTGGCGCGAGCTTTCGGCGATCCTGCCATGAGCCTGCCCGATGCCTATGCCGCGCTGCTGCGCGAAGCAGAGGCGGATCACTCGTCGTCGGGGAAGCTCATTGCGCAGTCTTTGACCCAGACGTCATAGATCGGGTGTTCGACCACATTGAGGCTGGGCGAGTTCTTGAACAGCCAGCCCGAGAAGATGCGGCGGAAATCCTCCGAACCACGATCCTGCACCAGCACTTGCACGAAAGCGCCGGTTTCGCGCTGCATTTCCCACGGCGCGGTGCGCTCGCAAGCCTGCAAGCGGATGATGATGTCACCGATCCGGCGCGATTCGCCCGGCTTCAGCTCGATATCCTGGCTCGAATTGTTGCGCTTGTTGAGAAGGCCCAGCGTCGCCACCCGATCTTCCATCGGCGTGCCGATCCCCGCGCTGCCCGCTGCGTCAGCCGGTAGCGGCGAGGCAGGCGTCGAAAGATCTTGCGGCAATTCGGTTTCGACCGGCTTGGGCGCGGGCGGTTCCCGATCGCAGGCCGCCAGCGCGATCGCACCGGCAAGTGCCAGGCAGATATGCGGCCCGCGCATGTTCAGCCTTCCGGGCTCCAGGCTTCGTAATCCCCGGTTGCGGGCGCGCGCCTGCCGCCCCGCTCAAGCGCACCCTGCGGCCGGTAGGCGGCAGCTGTGCCGGTGGCGTTGGGCGTATAGTCGGCTTCCCAGATCCGCGGGGGCGGCAGGCGGCTTTCCGGCACATCGTCGAACGCGCCGTGCAGCCAGCCATGCCATTCGCTCGGCACGCGGCTGGCATCGTTATTGCCGTTGTAGATTACCCAGCGGCGCTCGCGCTCGCCAGCCTTGGGCTTCGAGCGGTAATATTTGTTGCCCTGCGCATCGGTGCCGACGTGCTCGCCCTTGCGCGCGGTGAAGAGCATGGTGCCGATGGTGGCGCCATCCCACCAGGTGAAGATCTTGCTGAGGATTCCCATGGCCCGCGCGATTAGCGGATAAGCATGCCCGCGCCAAGCGCGAAGCTGACTCTAAGGCAGGGTGTATTCCACCTTGTCACCCGGCGCGATGCCCAATTCGGCCGCGCGGCCCGCGCGCAGTTCGAGCACTGCGCTGGCAATCCCGTCCGAACGGACCGAATCGAGCGAATAAGGTTCGGTATTAGCGGCGATGTTGATGATCCGCCCGTCGACCCCGACAAAGATGATGTCGAGCGAAAGTGGGGTGTTCTTCATCCAGAAGCTGCGCACTTCAGGGATATCGGAGGGGAAGAACATGCCTTCACCGTCGCCCAGTTCCGTCCGGAACATCAGCCCGCGCGCTTGCGCTTCCGGCGTATCGGCCAGTTCGACCCGGAACTGGTGGCGCTGCTGGCCCGAGACGACTGACAGGTCGATTACTTGAAGCCCTGAAACCGGATGCCGAGCAGTGGCAGCAGGGGCCGCTTCCGCATCGGTCGATCCCTGTCTCGCAGCAGCATCCGGATTGGGCGAACAGCCGAGCGAAGCGAAGGCCAGCAAGGAGAAAAGCCATTTCGATCTCATCAATCCCACTCCTCAGCTTCGCATGCCCAATTCTCGGCATCCTCCACGCTGGCGGCATCCACCAGCGCGCGCGCTGTATCGAAGCCATGGCCCGCCCGGATCATCGCCGCAATCTGTTTCTCGCGCTTGGCGCGATCGAGGCCCGCGCCATCCTCCGCAAGCGCCCCGAACGGGCCGAAGCCGCGCTTGCGCGCCAAAGCCAGCGCCGCGCGGCGCGCGACAGCTTCTTCCGGAGCCGCATCCTCGCGCAATTCCTCTTCGATCCCGGCTGCACGAAGCGCCTGATCGACGCGCCTTGCGCCATAGCCTTTGCGCAGCAGGCCCGAGGCACGCGTGCGGGCGAAGGCGGCATCGTCGACATATCTCAACTCGATCATGCGTTCGACGAGGGACGCCACATCGAGCGGTTCCGCCCCTTCCGCCACGCCTCGTTCGCGAATTTTGCGCCGCAGATAGGCCTCCAATTTCGCCGAACTGGTCGCGAACCGCGCCAGATAGGTCAGCGCCAATTCTTCCAGTTTTGCACGGTCGAGCGGTGCCGGGCTGCGACGTTTGGGTGACAAGGTGGTTTGCTTTGCAACCATTTCGCCTTATTCGTGCCACACTCCTTATCAAATGGGAAAGCTGGAATGGGTGCGGACATGGGGAGACTTCCGCATTGGGGACGATTAAAGCGCCATTTTGCGCAACATATAACGGGTTTCGCTGAATAATATGACCGACGCCGCACTCACGCCGACGCCGAACGACTGCCCCTTGCCGCGCAGGCGGTCTGACTTCGCTACGTTCAACGAAGCGATCGACTATGCCGCGCAGAGCGAAAAGGGCCTCAATTTTCACGATATGCGGGGCATGATCGAGCGCCCCTACCCTTATTCCGAGATGCGCAAGGATGCGCTGGTCATGGCGCGCCGCATGGTCGCTGCCGGAATTGGCAAGGAAGACCGGGTTGCGCTGATCGCCGAAACCGGCCCCGATTTCGCGGCGCTGTTCTGCGCCTGCGTCTATGTCGGAGCATGGCCCGTTCCGTTGCCACTGCCGACCACCTTCGGCGGCAAGGAAAGCTATATCGACCAGCTTGCAGTGCAGCTGCAGAGCTCCGATCCCAAGATCCTGATCTACCCAGAAGAAATCACCGAGATGGCGCAGGCCGCCGCCGCCAAGCAAGGGTGCCCGAGCGAATCCTGGCAGGATTTCGCCAAGCGCGAAGCGCCCGAATGCGGGCTGCCTCAGGCCGATCCGGAAGACATCTGCTATTTGCAATATTCGAGCGGCTCGACCCGCTTCCCGACCGGGGTCGCCGTGACCCACCGCGCCTTGCTCCACAACCTTTATGGTCATGCGACCAGCATGGACCTGGGCCAGGGCGACCGCGTGGTCAGCTGGCTGCCGTGGTATCACGACATGGGGCTGGTCGGTTGCTTCCTGTCGCTGATCGCCAACCAGGTGAGCTGCGACTATCTCAAGCCCGATCATTTCGCGCGGCGGCCGCTCGCCTGGCTCGACATGATCAGCCGCAATGAGGGCAAGACGCTCAGCTATTCGCCGACCTTCGGCTACGACATCTGCGCCCGCCGCATTTCCAGCCAGAGCCATGTGTCCGAACGGTTCGACCTGTCGCGCTGGCGGGTCGCCGGGAATGGCGCCGACATGATCCGCCCCGACGTGATGCAGAACTTCGTCAACGCCTTTGCAGAGGCCGGATTCAAGGCCAGCGCCTTCACGCCCAGCTATGGGCTGGCGGAAGCGGTGCTGGCTGTAACCGTCATGCCGCCGGGTGAAGGCATTCGCGTCGAACTGGTCGAGGAAGAGCGCCTCTCGGGTTCGGAACGCAATCTGTCGCGCCCCGCCCGCTATCGCGCGATCGTCAATTGCGGCAAGCCGCTGCCCGACATGGATGTCGAGATCCGCGGCGAAGGCGGCCAGGCAAAGGGCGATCACCAGATCGGCAAGGTGTGGTGCCGCGGCCCCAGCGTAATGCACTCCTATTTCCGCAACCCTGAAGCGACCGAGGATTGCCTCGTCGATGGCTGGCTCGACACTGGTGACATGGGCTATGTCGCGGACGGTTACCTGTTCATCGTCGGCCGCGCGAAGGACATGATCATCATCAACGGCAAGAACCACTGGCCGCAGGATATCGAATGGGCGGTGGAACAATTGCCGGGCTTCAACCATGGCGACATCGCCGCCTTCTCGATCGAGATGGAGAATGGCGAGGAAGCGCCCGCCGTGCTGGTGCATTGCCGCGTTTCCGACCCGGAAGAGCGCGTGCGCCTGCGCAACGAGATCGCGGACAAGGTCCGCTCAGTCACAGGCATGAGCTGCATCGTGGAACTGGTGCCGCCGCGCACGCTGCCGCGCACCAGCTCGGGCAAGCTCAGCCGGGCGAAGGCAAAGAAGCTCTACCTTTCAGGCGAAATCGAGCCGATCCAGCTGGCGGCCTGATCGCCTCCTGAAGAGCCTGCCTAGTTTGCGGTATTGGCCCAGCGCGCCTGCACTGGTCCGGAAAGCTGCCTTGATGGTGCCACCGTTACGGCAACTCCCTGCTCCTCAAGAAGCTCGGCGGCGCGTTCCGCCTGCTGGGCGGGACCATCGAGTACCACCGGTGAGTCCAGCCGCCGCGCAGCCCAGATTACGAGATCCACGGCTGCCAGCCCTGAACTGTCCGGCTCTCCATTGACAAAGGAGATCGCTGGAAGCGCGCGACGCGGCGGAAGCAGTTCGATACGCCAATCCGGTTCGGTAACTGCAATCCGCTGTTCCAGCACGCGATAGGTCGAAAGGGCAGCACCTTCGAGCGGCTTCGCACGCACCACGGCCCTGCGCCTTTGGCGGTCGACGATTACATCGTCTTCTGAAACGCCCGCCACCAGGGCAAGGCGCTGCGCCAGCAGCTCAGCGCGTTGGATAGCCGCAGCTTCCTCTCTCGCACGCGTCGCCGAGAGTTCCGCCTGCTGTGCCGCTGTGGCGCTGGTGCCTACCTGGTATTGCGTGATCGTGAGTTCGACGGGGCGGCCGAGCCGCTCGATCAAGGCGCGCTCGGTCCGCGATTCGGCATCGGGCTTGAGCTCCGGGGTCAGCACCGTCGCGCTGACCCTGACCGGCTCAGCCGCATAATCGCTCGCAACCTCGCTCAGCCGCGAACGACCGCCGAAATTCTCCATGATTTCGGAACGGATCACCCTGTCTGCATTATACTCCCAGCCGATCTGGCGAAGCGTGAAGAACAGCGGCACGGCAAGTGCGACAAACACTGCCGCCACGGCAACGTTCTGGAACAGCGACTGGCGCTCGCTCAGGCTGCTACGGAAGCCATAGAGCCGCGCCATGCCCCAAGCGGTCAGCGCAATCGTGATCAAGTTGGTGACGAACAGCAACAGGGCGCCCGAAAAGACCGTCCAGTTTAGCGTCGCAGCGCCAAAACCGACTACGGCCAGCGGCGGCATCAAGGCGGTGGCGATCGCCACGCCTACGATCGTGCCTTCGCGCCCGCGGATCATCGCATAGGCGCCTGCAAGCGCCGAGAATAACGCAATCATCAGGTCGAATAGGTTGGGTCGTGTGCGTGCCGCAATTTCAGGAGTCACAGTCTGGATCGGCGACATGAAAACCACCAGGGAACACAAGACAATCGCCATCACGCTGCCCCACGCCAGCGAGCGCGCGGATTGCTTGAGCCAGTGGTAGTCGCCGATCGCCAGCGCGAAGCCGAGCCCCATGATCGGCCCCATCAATGGTGACAGCAGCATTGCGCCGATCACCACCGCCGGTGACGACAGCAGCAGGCCGAGGATCGCGATTCCGCCCGACATCGCGGTCATGAACAGATAGCGCTCGGTCAGCCCGCATTCTTCGCGGCGCTTTTCGATGACCGAGGTCTGGTCGACCGTGCCGACCACGTCCTGCAACCACCAGCGGCGGAAACTGAACAGTACGCGCGAGAAGTTCGAGCCGGTGCTGCTGGCGCCCTCTCCGGGTGCGGGGCTCTGCTTTGCGGGGGTGTCTACCAAGCTTTCCATCCATCGCAACTGCGGGTTCGCGGACAGTCTAGCCCCTTGTCTCTTCGAACGAAAGCATGGACGTAGGCGCACGATTGCGGCACACTTCTTGAAGTTCGTGTCTTATGACACTAATACAGTATGAGTTACCGGCTTGTCGCCGCCCCCAGGGAGCATGAAGACCGATCATGAGCACGCAGGAAACCACCACCAAGACAGCCACCGATTTCGAGCTGTCGCCGCCCGATCCGGTGCCGACTGTCGCCCCGGAAAAGGCAGCCGGGCTTGTGCCTGTAACCGAAGAGAAGCGTTCGAAGCTCGATGACAAGGTCGATGCCTTTGTCGCCGATCTCATTGCGGAAGACGCCAATTCGCCTGCTTTCGGCGAAAAGGTCGACCAGATCACGCGCATGGGGCAGGAGCAGATTCGCGCCGCGGCCGCCATGTCGAACCGCTTCCTCGACCGGCCGGTGCGCGCGATGGACAGCGACACCAGCGTGGGCGCGGACCTCGCGGAATTGCGCCGCACGGTCGAAGATCTCGATCCCGGCCGCAAAGGCAAGATGGCCGGCCGCAAGCTGTTCGGCATCATTCCGTTCGGCGGCAAGCTGCAGCGATATTTCGACAGCTACACCAGCGCGCAAGGGCACATCCAGGCGATCCTCGACCGGCTTTCGTCGGGCAAGCGCGAGCTGCATGAAGACAACGCCGCGATCGACGTCGAACGGCAGAAGCTTTGGGCCGCGATGGGCGAGCTCGAGCAAATGATCCACATCGCCAAGACGCTCGACGAGCGGCTCGAAGCCAAAGCCGACGAGATCGAGAGCGTGGACCCTGCCAAGGCCAAGGCGATCAAAGAAAGTGCGCTTTTCTATGTGCGCCAGCGCACGCAGGACCTGCTGACCCAGATGGCGGTGAGCGTGCAAGGCTACCTTGCGCTCGATCTGGTCAAGAAGAACAACGTCGAACTGGTGAAGGGCGTCGACCGGGCGAGCACCACCACCGTGGGCGCTCTGCGAACCGCAGTGACAGTCGCGCAGGCGATGACCAATCAGCGGCTGGTGCTGAAGCAGATCACTTCGCTCAACGAAACGACTTCGAACATCATCGATTCGACCAGCACCATGCTTCGCGAGCAGACCGGCAAGATCCATGAGCAGGCTGCTTCCAGCACGATCCCGCTAGAAACGCTCCAGCGCGCCTTCCAGAACATCTACGACACGATGGACGAAGTCGACGAGTTCAAGGTCAAGGCGCTCGCCAGCATGAAGCAAACGGTCGAAACGCTGTCGCAGGAAGTCGAGAAGTCAAAAGGCTATATTGCGCGAGCCGAGGGCCAGGCGCAGGCGCAGAAGAAGGCGCTTGAGCCGTCGCTACTGGCGCTGGAGAGCTGATGGCAGATTCCACTCATCAGTCCGACCGAATCCTGAGCGCTGCGGGCAAGTCGCTCGCTCTGCAGCGCGATGGCGGCGTGCATCGCCGAGCCTCGATCGGGCGCGGCTCGGCCGAACTCAAGACGCAACATTGGAAGAAGAAGCTCGGCCGCATCCTGATTGCCTTTGGGGCCATCTGGACGACCGCCGTCGTTGCTGGCCTGATCATCGACGGGATCGGTTTCACCGGCATCATGCTGACGCTGTTTGCCGCTGTGATTGCGGTCGGCCTGTTGGCCAACTACCCCAAGATCAAAGTGCCAAAACGCGCAGACCTGAAGAAGGGGGATGCGAAGGCGATGGTTGCGCGCACGGAGCTGTGGCTTGAGGCTCAGCGGCCCGCCCTTCCCCCGCCTGCGGTCCAGATCGTCGACCAATTGGGTGTACAACTCGACGCGCTTGGCCTGCAGTTGCAGAGCATCGACCAGAACGATCCGGCGGTGAACGAAGTGCGCGAGCTGGTGGGCGAATATATTCCCGAGACGATCGAGAACTATCGCAAGATCCCCGCCCATCTGCGCGGCGAAGATCATGCCGGGAAGACTGCGGACGAGCGGGTGACCGAAAGCCTCGGCAAGCTGAGTGGCGAAATCGACCGCGTGACCCGCCGCCTCGCCGAAGGCGCGCTCGACGATCTCGCGATCAAATCCCGTTACCTCGACTACCGCTTCGGAGGCGCCGAAGCGCTCGAGGACCTCAGAAAGTGAGAGTGGCCCTGCCCCACGATTTGGGCCGTGACGAAGTGCGCCGCCGCTTGAACGAACGCAGCCACGAGATTGCCGACTACCTTCCCGGCGGGCTGGCCGATGTCGAGACCGACTGGGTCGGTGAAGACAGCATGGCGCTGCACATCGCGGCGATGGGCCAGAACATCACCGGCCATATCCATGTCGAGGACAGGCAAGTCGTGTTCGAGATCAAGCTTCCGGGGATGCTGTCTTTCGTCGAACCGATGATCGAAAAGGCGATCCGCAAGGACGGCACCAGGCTGCTGGAAGCGCCGAAATAGAGGTCAGGCGGGGCGCGCCAGCAGCGTAACTTCGGCAGCGACGAAATCCACTTCATCGATCGACGGCGCGTAAGCGCAAGTGCCTGCCGCAAGAGTAGACGCGCCGACCTGCAGCCTCCCTTCGATTGGGAGTATGAGCAATGCATCGCGATATTCGGCGCAAATCTTCTCATCTGGTGCGCCAATGATACGGTCGAGCCGGAAATGTGGTCCATCCACGAGGCACTGGCTCCTATCCGTAACCCTCTGGCGCATGGCTGAAGGATAGGGCCCGCGTTGCGCGACGTCGATCGCGCGGTCGAGATGCAATTCGCGCGGGCGCCCATAGTCGTATAGCCGGAAGGTAGTGTCGCTGTTCTGCTGGATTTCTACCAGGCTCAGCCCCCCACCGATCGCGTGGATCGTACCCGCGGGCAGGTAGAAGAAATCGCCCGGCTGCACTTCATGCCATTCAAGCAATTGCTCGATCGAACCATCGATTGCTGCGTCGCGCAATTGCTCTTCGCTTGCCTCGTTCCGCAAGCCGATCGCAATTTCCGCTCCGGGGTCTGCCTCCAGAATGAGCCAGCACTCTTCCTTGCCTTCTTCGCCAGATCGGGCTTGTGCATCGGAAGGATGGACCTGGACCGAGAGCCTTTCGCTCGTGAACAGAAACTTCACCAGCAGGCTGTCGAGTTCGGGCGGGGGTTCGAACCAGATCTCTCCGATCCGCTGGCCGGCGGGTGCCACGAAGGGTAAAGGGAGCTCGTCACGACCCCAGACCTTTTCGACCGTAAGGGTCGCAAGTGTCCGCGCCACCGTCATTGTTCGCTCGCGCCGCGCAGCTTGCCGACATGCGGCGCCGCGTCGCGCGACGTCACCAGCACTTCGTCGCCGTCGACAATCACGCACACGTCGGAAAGCCCCAGCACTGAAATCCGCGGCCCGTCGCTCACTGCCAAAACGCGCCGGCAATCGACCAGTTGTGCATTGGAAGGCGCGCAATTGCCCGCCGGATCGGCCGGCAACGCATCCTGCAGGCTGGCCCAATTGCCAATGTCGGACCAACCCATCGCCGCCGGGACCATTGCCGCGCGATCGGTGTTTTCCATCACCGCGTAGTCGATCGACTCTCCGGCAATTTCGAAGAATGATTGCGCGGCGGGGTGAAAGCTTGTGCCTTCAACGCGACCTTCAGCCACCGAACGCATGACAGCCTCGACCATGTCTGGACGGTATTTGGCCAGTTCCTCGAGCAGTTTGCCCGCACGGAACGCGAATATACCGCCATTCCAGGCATATCCCCCTTCCGCCAGGAACTGCTCGGCAAGCTCGCGCGACGGCTTCTCTACAAAGCGTTCGACCGCGAAGCCGCCCGGCAGCGGATCCCCCAGCTTGATATAGCCATAGCCGGTTTCGGGCCGATCCGGCGTGATCGCGAGCGAAACCAGCCAGCCCTCATTCGCCAGCGTAGCGGCATCCTTTGCCGCGGCATGGAACGAACCGACATCGGCAATATGGTGATCGCTCGGGCACACCAGCATGACGGCCTCGGGACCGAGCCTGGCGGCAGCAAGCGCCACGGCGGGCGCGGTGTTGCGCGCAGCGGGTTCGACGATCAGTGCACCCTCGGCAAGCCCCGGCACCTGCTCCTCGATCAGCGGAGCATGGTCGGCGCCTGCGACCAGCGTCGGCGGCGCAAAAATGGACAGGTCCGCGCAACGGGCCATTGTTTGCTGGAGCATCGTCTGCTCACCGATCAGCGGGAGGAACGGCTTGGGGTACGCCTTGCGGCTGCGTGGCCACAACCGGGTACCACCGCCGCCGCACAGGATTACAGGATAAATCAGTGGGTTCTGGCGATCAGACGACATAGAAATACTCTAACAAAGCCCGGTCAATCGCACCATCGCCAATTGTCACTCCGCGCGATGAAAGCGCTGCTCCCAACCGAACTCCGCCTCGATTCTTTGTCCCCGCGCGTTGCGCGCCGGTTCGAAGCGAAAGCGCGCCATGGCAAGCTCGCAAGTCCGCGCATCGGTGTCAGGCAACCCGCTTGAGCGGAACACGCGGCAGCGTTTGGGCAGGCCGTCGGTACCGACCAACAGCGCGATCCGCACCGCCGTGCCGAAGCGCACTTCGCGCCCGCCCTCAGGCACCGGGTAATCGCGCGCGGAATTGATCGTCCCGGCTGTCTTGACCGGCCCTGTCGCCATGCTCGACCCTTGCCCGCTTCCCTCATCGCCAGACCCGGTGCCCTCGCCAATCCCGCTTGCGCCGGTGCCTTCGCCACTGTCGCGCGCTCCTGAAGTAGAAGCATCGCCTGTTGAGGAAGCACGTGGAAGCTGGCGATCGGGCTTTGGCGTCACTCTGGGCGTCGGTGCGGTGACCGGCTGCGGCACCGCCTGCTTGCCCGCATCGCCCGCCATCCCCTCATCGGGCACCTCAGGCAGATCGTCAGGCGGGGCAGTGATCGTGACGGTAAAGGCTTCGACCACGCTGCGTTCGATCGTGGCGGTCACTTGCGGAGCGAAGGCGCGGGTCAGGCCGTAAAGCGCTGCAATGTGCAGGATTACGATCAGGGCGATCAGGCCGGAGTGCAGGCGCCGCCTGGTTTCCGAATAGCGCTGTGCGGGCCGTTCCATTCGGGCAGATTATCGCGCCTTGATGCCAAAGCAAAACGGCGGAGCCATGGGCCCCGCCGTTTCAACTTTTCCAGCAAATCTGGCGAGTTTTAGAACTCGTAGCTCACGCCCAGCTGGATCTTCCACAGCGAGGAGGACGACTGGACCACCGGATCGCGGAAGCCGGTCGTGCCAGCCGATGCGTTGTACTGCGCCGTGATCGGCGAGTAGACGTAGCGACCCTGCGAGTCGATCGCCGCGGCACGCACCAGAGCTTCGGTGTAGCTATAGCGCTTGAAGACGTTCGAGCCCGAGTCGAGCAGGTTCAGGAAGTTGTCGAAGTCTACGAACAGGCGGAACTTGTCGTCCTTCATCCCGAATGCCTTCATCGGCCCCGGCAGTTCCTGGCTGAAGCGCAGGTCGAGGTCGTAGAACCAGGGGTTGCTGCAGCTATTACGCCGCAGGGTTTGGCCCCGGTACTTGTTGATGCACGGAGTTTCCGAAATGAAGTTGTCGAGTGCGGTGGCAAAGGCCGCATCTGCAATCACGACATTCGGGTCGCCCACGCCGGTCGGGATGTACATCAGCGAGTTGAAGTCGCCGCTGGCGCTGTCGTTCAGCACTTCGCTCGGAGCATTGTCCCAGACGACCGAGAACGGACGGCCCGAACGGGCAACGAACATGAAGCCGAAGCTGGTCGCATAATCGCCGAAGAACTCTTCACGCATGTTCAGGCCAAGAGTGAAATTGTGCTTCGAGGAATATTCGCTGCGCGCGACATCCACCGCCTGACGGTCCGCAGCTGCGACGATGTCGAAGCTGGAGGTGGCCGTCGAGCTGTTGTTGTTCCGGTTGTTCTCGGAGTCAGTGTAAGCATAGCCGAGGTTGAAGCGGATGCTGCCGCCTTCGGTGAAGATGCCGTTTCGCCAGGTCTTCGAAAGGATCGCCGAAGCAATCTTGCTTTCGTAGCTCTTGCCGTTGGTGAGCTGAATTTCGTCGTCACGGCTGGTGCCGAAGCAAGCCGAAGTAACGCCGGTCCACACTGGCGGGCTTCCGCCCTGGTTCTGCAACACGGCAGCGCAGCCCGTACGGGTCGGATCGATCGCACGATAGATCGGGCGACCGTCGACGGTATAGCCGTTGAGGCCCAGCGCCGTGTTCACGGTTTGCGAAAGGTCGACGAAATCAACCGGATTGTTGAACTTCGAATAGATGAAGTCGAGGTTCAGGTTCCAGTCGCTGAAGAAGCCGCTTTCGGTACCAAAGGTGGTCGAAACGCCCAAATTGGCGCGCCACACGGTCGGCATCTTGAAGTTCGGGTCGGTCGACTGAGTGTCAGCCAGACCCTGCGCCGACTGTGCGCCCGCGTTGGTGAGCACGCACTGCGGGATACCGGTGAACTGGCCATTGGTGACCACGTCAGCCTGCGTACCGACGAAGCAGCCGTTCTGGCCAGTCCGGGCAAAGCCGGTCACGAAGCCGTTGTTCGAGAAGGCGTTGGAGAAATACACGCCAGGATCGCCACCGGTGAAGCGGCCCACGCCGCCCTTGACCTGCGTGTTCGAAAAGAAGCCGTCATTGTAGAGCTTGTAGGTGAAGCCGAGGCGCGGCAGGATTTCCGGATCGATCTTGCCGAAGCCATTCGAGTTGGTGAAGCCGTAGCGGGCCATGAAATTCGGGTTCGCAGTCGGCGCATCGCCCGAAAGCCATTCTACGCGAACGCCGCCGATCACGTCGAACTGGTCGGACAGGGTCCATTCGTCCTGGGCATAGACCGACCAGGTCCGGCGCTTCCACCGGGCTGCAGCATCATTGATGTCGCCGCTGGCAGTGAAGTTGCCGTAAGCGCCTGCGCCGTTGCCATTGTAAACGTCAGCGCCGCCAGGGTTGGTGTTCGAACCGCCCGACAAAATGCCGTTGGCAAAATCGGTTAGGTTGTTGAACGTCAACGTACCGGTCGAGTTTTGAGCGAACAGGTTGAACACCTTCAGCTCGTTAAGTTCGGCACCCATCGTGATCGTGTGATCGTTCTTGTTCCAGCGGCCGAGCGCTTTGACCTGGGTTACCGTGGTCTTGAGGTCGTTCGAGGTGCGCGAGAAGCCCGGGCCTGCAAGCAGTGCACCGAATTCGCCGCCGTTGGTGACACCGACCATGAAGCGCGGCATCGGATTTTCGTCCTGCGCTTCACCGCCGCCGACCGGGCCCTGGATATCCTGAACGATGGCGCGGCTGGCACGGATCTCAGTCGAGAAGTCTTCCGACCAGTCGGAGTAGAGGCGAACCGAATAATAGTCGCTCTCGGTGCCTTCATCTTCGAAGCTGTTGTAGCCGGTGAAGATGTTGTTGGTTGCGGAGAAATCGTCATCCTCCACATTGGTTTCCTCAAGGCGCTGATAGCTCGCTTCAAGGCGATGGTTATCGCTGATCAGCGCGTCGATACGACCGAAGTAGCGCTTGTTCTTCTCGGGCAAATTGCGCGCGAGACCACCGGTTTCGAAGCCGTAAACGTCGCTGAGGATCTGCGAGAACTGTTCGAACTGCGCAGTGGTCACATAGTCGACTTCGTTCGGATAGCCTTCGCCAGCCGGGCCATATTCGAAGCTGTCCGAAAGGTCGGTCGCCTCATAGCCAAGGAAGAAGAACAGGCGATCCTTGATGATCGGGCCGCCCAGCGTCGCGCCCCAGCGCTTTTCCTTATAGGGGCTGGCGCTGAAGTCCCGCCCACCGGCCGTGTCGCCCTGCAGGCTGTCACTCGCATAGGTGAAGAAGGCCGAACCGGTGAATTCATTGCCGCCCGACTTGGTGACGACGTTAATCGCGCAGCCGGTAAACTGGCCATACTGCACATCGAACGGCGCGAATTCGACCGAGGTTTCGCGAACTACGTCATAGGGAAGCGGCAGCGAGTTGCGGCTTGCGAACGGCGTGCCGTTGAGGCCGAACAGGTCGGACTGGGCGATGCCGTCGACGGTGAAGGCGTTCGAGCGGTCGTTGCCGCCAAGGCAGGACACGCGATCGACTTCGTTCGAACGGTCAAGGCTGACGCGCGGGTCGATGCGGATGATGTCGCGCACGTCGCGTGTGATCGACGGAAAGGCTTCGATGGTTTCGACGCCGAACGACTGGCCAGGGCCGATCGCGCGCTGGCTGAGCTGCACGCGCGCGCCGGTCACGATGATCACATTGTCGCCGCCAGCCGAAGCGCCGGCGAGGCTGAATACCAGCTGCGTGTTGCCCTGCAGGGTCAGGAACACGTTCTCAAGCGTCTGCCCTTCGAAGCCCGACGAGGTCGCCGTAACAGTGTAGGGACCGCCGGTGACGAGGCTGTCGACGCGGAAGGTGCCGTCAGCGCCGGTCGACAGCGTACGAACCTGGCCTGTGCGCGTGTCGGTAACAGTCACGGTGCCTGAAATCGCCGCGCCGCTTTCATCGACAACGCGGCCTTCGATACCCGAGGTAATCTGTTGCGCCACAGCAGGCGTTGCGATGGTTGTGGCAGCGGTGAGGCTGACAACGCTCGCTGCCAGAAGATACTTGAGTTTCATATGTATTGCCCCTGGTGAGAATGGGAAAACGGAAGTGATTCTTTGAATATCGCGATAAGCGTGTTGCGCTGCGGCAAAAAGGCAGATTTGCGACAAATCTGTGAAATTTGCCGCCATGGTTAACTTACCTGTGGCCGCATGCCGAGTTCCACCTGCCGCAAAGCCGCAGAATCCCTTCGACTCCTGCGACTGTTGCGACAGGGCAACAGCCTGAAAATTTTTGGAATTCAGGCCCAACTGAGCGGGAAATCAGGCGAGATTTATCTCCCGCAACCGCTGCTGGAGGAATTCGTGGCTCGAAATCGGCGGCGGCGCCTCCGATTCGTGGCCTTCCTCAATGCATTCCGGCAAGGTCTCGATCACGTAATCGGGCCGGAAATGGAGGAAAAAAGGCATTGAGAAGCGCGCCCGCTTGGCCGCCGCTCCCTTGGGGTTCACCACACGGTGCGTGGTCGAGCGCAAGCGGCTGTTGGTGAGCCGGTCGAGCATGTCGCCGACATTGATCACCAGCGCGCCCTCGGGCACGTCCACGGCCTTCCACGAGCCCTGCTTGGTCAGCAATTCGAGGCCTGCTTCTTCTGCGCCCAGCAACAGCGTGATCGTGTTGATGTCGCCATGCGCCGCCGCGCGGATCGCCCCTTCGGGCGCTTCCTCGCCAAGCGGCGGATAATGCAGCAGGCGCATCACCGAATTGCCGTCTTCGACCGTCGCCGCGAAATAATTGCGATCGAGCCCCAAGTGCAGCGCGATCGCTTCAAGCACGCGGCCACCGGCCTTTTCGAAGGCGGAGTAAAGCTCGCTGAAAGTCTCGCGGAAATCCGCGACTTCGCCGGGCCAGACATTCGGTGCCATATACTTGGCGAGCGGATGCCCTTCAGGGAGCGAGCGTCCGACGTGCCAGAATTCCTTGAGGTCCTGCACCTCGGCATCCTTGGCCTTCTCGGTGCCGAACGGCGTGTAGCCGCGCGCGCCGCCGCCGCCGGGGATGTGATAGCCGCGCTTCACCTCCTCAGGCAGGGCGAAGAACTCTTTCGACTTCGCTTCGGCGCGATCAATCAGTTCCTGCGGGATGCCATGGTCGCGGATAACTGCGAAGCCATATTCGGCGAAGCTGCGGCCAACTTCGTCGGCAATATTCTCGAGCGGTTGGTCGAGCGATACGGATGCTATTTCGGTCATGATTCTTCTTAATATGGGAGGAACAAGCTTGCCAGAGCCGCGCTCATTAGATTGGCGAGACTGCCGGCGGCAAGCGCTCTCATACCGAGCCGTGCGATGACCGGTCTTTGATTTGGCGCAAGCCCACCTGTTACCGCCATCTGTATGGCGATAGAGGAGAAATTGGCGAAGCCGCATAGCGCGAATGTAACGATCGCGCGGCTGCGATCGGACAACACGTCAAGCTGGCCGAGTTCGATGAAAGCGACGAATTCGTTGAGCACCACCTTGGTGCCGAACAGCCCGCCGGCGATGCCTGCTTCTTCCCACGGAATGCCGATCAGGAACATCACCGGGGCAAAGACGAAGCCGATGATCTGCTGGAAGCTCAGATCGGGATAGCCAAACAGGCCGCCGACACCGCCAAGGATGCCATTGGCAAGCGCGACCAGCGCCACGAAGACCAGCACCATCGCGCCCACGGCCACCGCCAGCTTGACGCCGGTTTGCGTGCCCTGAGCGGCGGCTTCTATCACATTGGCCGGGTGATGCCCTTCCTCGAAAGTCTCGGACACAGTGATCGGCTGCTCGTCGGCAGCATCGTCACCCTCTTCGTCGGGATAGATGATCTTCGCCATCAGAATCCCGCCGGGGGCGGACATGAATGCGGCGGCGAGCAGGAAGGGAACAGAATCCTCGCCAATGAAACTAGCGTAAGCGGCAAGGATCGTGCCCGCCACGCCCGCCATGCCGACGCACATGAGCGTGAACAGGCGCGCAGGCGGAAGCGCTGCGAGATAGGGCCGCACAACCAGCGGGCTTTCCGACTGGCCGACGAAGATATTGGCGGCGCTGCCAAGTGCTTCGACCTTGCTTATCCCTGTGATCCAGCCGATCGCGCCGCCGACCCAGCGCACGAGCCGCTGCATGATGCCCCAGTGATACAGGATCGAAACCAGCGCGGCGAAGAACACGATCACGGGCAGCGCCGCGATCACGAAAGTGTTTGCAAACGGGTTGGTCCCCATCGGGCCGAACACCGCCTCGATCCCGATCTTGGAATAGGAAAGCAGCGCGATCACGCCGTTTGAAAGCCCTTCGATTGCGCTGACGCCCCATGGCGTGCGCAGGACCAGCAAGGCCATGGCGGTTTGCAGGGCAAATGCCGCGATCACGACGCGGAGCTTGATCCGTTTCTTCCCGTTCGAAAGCAGGAAGGCGATGGTGAGGATCGCGGCGATACCCGCGAGGCTGATGAGGAACTGCGGCATAAGACCCCTTACACTGCCCTTACGTTAGGCTCTGAAACGGACTTCGCCTTTTGTTTCCAATCAGTCAAACCCGCGAATGACCCACAGAAGCTTGCTGTCCCCCGCTTTTCTTTTGCACCGCGCGCGGATTAGACAGCGGAAATGACAGACCAAGCTCCTGCTATCGCCGCTCCGGCTATGCCGCGCTCGCTCACCGTCTATTTGCTGCTCTATGGCGGCATGACCGTGTTGGCCGGCGTCCTCGCCTTCAAGCAGGTGCAATTGCCGCCGACCGATCTTTCGGTCGAAGCGGGCATCTTTCCTTTCCTGGTTCTGGTCGTGATTTCGAGCACGGTCGCACAGCTGCACGGTCAGCAGGCCGCCAACCGCATCGTATGGTGGGGCTTCGTCCCGCTGGTCGTCTCCGCCTTGCTGATGCAGTTGGTACTGAACCTGCCTCCCTCGACCGAGATGATCGAAATCCGGCCGGACGATCTCGCTGCATTCGAGCGTGTCCATGCATCGACCTGGCGCGTATGGTTGGCAGGCCCGGCCGCCTACCTGACTTCGCTCCTGCTCAACGTCTGGATCTTCTCTAAGCTGCGCGGGAGCGGGGAAGCGACGACAGCGGGGTTGATGGTGCGCGGCGCGATCGCTTCGGCGCTTTCGCAAGCGGTCGATTCGGTGATTTTCGTGACGCTCGCTTTCTACGGCGAGTTCGACATCACCAATTTAATGATCGGCCAGGTGATCGCCAAGGTTGCGCTCAGCTTCGTGTTGGTGCCGTTCCTGATCACCGGTGGCGTGGCGCTGGCCAAGAAGCTCGACGCCAAAGCATAACCACAGCCCGGTTAGCGGGCGGCCCCACGAGCCGCCCGCTTGTGTTCATTCCGGCTTGAAGCGGATTGCAAAGCCGCCGCCCGGCGCCATCGCCAGTGAACCGCCCCGGGATTGCCGGAGGCCATTTGGTTTGAATTATGCCGCCATGGGGGTGTCGTCCAGCATGGCGTAGT